>JBJKSP010000186.1:0-5430 GCA_046703865.1 Thiobacillaceae bacterium | reverse complement strand
ATGGCGGTGATGGGACCCAGGCCCATGGAGACCGTGGGAAACTGCCAGAAATCCGGCATCAGCCAGGGATGGGGGTAGGAGGGCAGTCCATCGCCGCCGGACTCCTGGCGGAAGTTGGCGAACTGCGCCTCGGTGATGCGGCCTTCCAGGTACGCCCGGGCATAGATGCCGGGGGCGGAGTGGCCCTGGAAATAGACCAGGTCCCCGCCGTGCTTGTCCGAGGGGGCGCGGAAAAAATGGTTGAAGCCCACGTCGTAGAGGGTGGCCGCGGACTGGAAGCTGGCGATGTGGCCCCCCACGCCGGGGGCCTTCTCGTTGGCGCGCATGACGCAGGCCACGGCGTTCCAGCGGATCAGGTTCTTGATGCGGCGTTCCATCGCCACGTCTCCCGGGTGCTGCGCCTGCAGGTGCACGGGTATGGTGTTCACGTAGGCGGTAGTGGCGCTGTAGGGCAGATAGGCGCCCGAGCGGCGCGCCTTGTCCACCAGCCGCTCCAGCAGGTAGTGGGCGCGTTCGGGACCTTCCTCGGCGATGACCGCGGCCAGCGCGTCCAGCCATTCGTGGGTTTCCTGAGGGTCGATGTCAGGGCGGGAATTGGGCATGAGCGGGTGACTCCGGATGGGGTCGGGAGCAATCGGTACTGGCAATAAGCCGGTCGTGCATCCCAGTCGATTGGGCGTCTTCTGTGAAAAGATATTATCGGATCGAGCGGATTATGCGGGTGCCGGAGGGAGCGGTCAATTTATTAATACTTAGTATTTATATCTTTAATATTAAAGAAGGCTAATGAATAATTCCTTGAACTTCGGGGCCTCCATGGCCCGCCTGAGCGCACATCAGGCGCTGCTGGCGCATCGGAGCGCAAAAACCTCCCATCTTCTGGTCGTGCTGCCGGCGGGAACGGATTGGCACGAGGCGCCGGATCAGGCGGCCATGGAGGCGGCGCTCAAGAGGCGCGGAAAAAAGGCCGCAGACCTGGCCCGGCAACCCATAACGCTGCAATTGCCGGGCGGTTGCCTGTCGGTGTGGCTGAGGCTGGACGAGGACAAGACGGCCTTCGACTGGCACGGCCTGTTGCGCCGGGGTCTCAAGCCCCTCTTGGAGGAACATCCGAGCACCGTGAACATCGCGGTGTACGGCCCGGCATCGTTCCGGGCGCGGGCGGCCCGGGCGGCGGCCTATGTGGCCTGGCTCAACGGCGTGCCCATGCAGGCATGGAAGAGGGACAAGCCGCCGGCCGCCCTGAAGCGCATCGCCCTGCACGGGGCCGGCGGGACGGATGCCCTGGCGCGGGAACGGGCCGTCGCGGAAGGCAACACCCTGGCCCGCCAGCTCACCTGGCTGCCGCCCAACCTGCTCACGCCGGCCAGCTATCGGGCCCATATCCGGGCAGTGGCCGAGGCGGAGGGTTGGCGGATCGAGGAATACGATCTCGGGCGGCTGCGCAGGCTCAAGGCCGGCGCCTTCCTGGCCGTGGCCCGGGGCAGCGGGCACCAGGACGCGGCGATCGTGAGGCTCAGTTACAAGGGGCAAGGCGCAAAGGGCAAGGGAAAGACGATTGCCCTGGTGGGCAAGGGCATCTGCTTCGACACGGGCGGCCACAATCTCAAGCCCGCCCGCTATATGCACAACATGCACGACGACATGAACGGCTCGGCGGTGGTCCTGGGCATCCTGCTGGCCGCCACGCGTCTCAGGCTGCCGCTGCGCATCGATGCCTGGCTGGCCATCGCCCAGAACCACCTCTCCCCCGAGGCCTACACACAGAACGAGGTGGTGACGGCCCTGAACGGCACCACCATCGACATCGTGCACACCGACGCGGAGGGCCGCATGGTCCTGGCCGACACCCTCACCCTGGCGGCGCGGGAGGCACCGGACCTGCTCCTGGATTTCGCCACCCTCACCGGCAGCATGGGCGTGGCCTTGGGGGAGCGCATGAGCGGCGTGATCGCCAATCGGGAGGAATTGGCCGCCAGTGCCCAGGCGGCCGGCCATGCCAGCGGCGAGCGGGTGGTGGCCTTCCCCATGCCCGAGGACTACGACGAGGCCCTGGAGTCCCCCGTGGCCGACGTGAAGCAGTGCATCCTGGAAGGCGAAGCGGACCACATCCTGGCCGCCCGCTTCCTCAGCCGCTTCGTGGAAGGCCGGCCCTGGCTGCACATGGACCTCTCCGCCAGCCGTCACAAGGGCGGGCTGGGGGCGGTGGGCAGCGACATCACCGGTTTCGGGGTGGCCTGGGGCGTGGAGTTCCTGACTACCTGACCCCGTAAGGCCCGAGCTGGGTCAGCTTGCGCCGGTCCATGCTGGCGAAATAGGTCGCCACGTCGGACATGTCCGCCTCGCTGAGGGTGCGCATGAGGACGGACATGATGGGGTGGAAACGCTCTCCGTCCCGGAACTGGGCCATGTGGTAGAGCAGGTCGTAGTAGCCGCGTCCGCCGATGGCAGGCATCGGGCCGCCGTGTCTCAAGCCTTCCAGGCCGTGGCAGATGGTGCAGGGGCGTGCCTTTTCCCGGCCCCTTTCGATCTGGTCGTCCGCCGAGACGGTGCCGGAGATCAGGCAGAGCAGGGTTGTGGCGACGATGAGCAGGTTTTTCATGGACGAACTCCGGCGTTGTTGTGGTGTTTGGGAATCTGGTATCGGCGTGGAGGGTATTGGATGGCGCAGGAAGTGACAAACAACCGGGTTGGTGGCCGGTCGCCCGGGTCCGGAACCGGGTCCGGCATGCGATAATCCCCGAAGTATCCACCTGATCCACCGCGAATGTCCGGCAATTCCCTCGGCCTCCTTTACACCGTGACGTCCTTCGGCGAATCCCACGGGCCGGCCATCGGCTGCGTGGTGGACGGCTGTCCGCCCGGGCTGGCCCTGACCGAGGCCGACATCCAGCGCGATCTGGACCGGCGCAAGCCGGGGACCTCCCGGCATGTGACCCAGCGCCGGGAGTCGGACACGGTGGAGATCCTGTCCGGGGTGTTCGAGGGCCGGACCACCGGCACGCCCATCGCCCTGCTGATTCGCAACGAGGACCAGCGCAGCAAGGATTATGGGGAGATCGCCCGGACGTTTCGCCCCGGCCACGCCGATTACACCTATTTGCAGAAGTACGGCGTGCGCGATTACCGCGGCGGGGGCCGCTCCAGCGCCCGGGAGACGGCGGTGCGGGTTGCGGCCGGCGCCATCGCCCGGAAATGGCTGCATGAAAAGTACGGCACGGTGATCCGGGGCTACCTGGCCCAGCTGGGGCCCAAGGAGATCCCGTTCAGGACTTGGGACAGCGTGGACCGGAACCCTTTTTTTTCGCCCGATCCCGACGTGGTGCCGGATCTTGAGCGCTACATGGACGAGCTGCGCAAAGCGGGGGATTCGGTGGGGGCGCGCATCAACGTAGTGGCGGAGCATGTGCCGCCGGGCCTGGGCGAACCGGTCTATGATCGCCTGGATGCCGACCTGGCCCATGCCCTCATGAGCATCAATGCGGTGAAGGGCGTGGAGATCGGCGATGGCTTCGCGGTGGTGGCCCAGCGGGGCACCGAGCACCGGGATGAGCTGGCCCCGGCCGGTTTTCTCAGCAACCACGCCGGTGGCATCCTGGGCGGCATCTCCAGCGGACAGGACATCCTGGCCTCCATCGCCGTCAAGCCCACTTCCTCGATTCGCATCCCGGGCCGCTCCATCGACGTCGACGGACAGCCCGTGGAGGTGGCGACCCACGGCCGCCACGATCCCTGCGTGGGCATCCGGGCCACGCCCATCGCCGAGGCCATGCTGGCCATCGTCCTCATGGACCACGCCCTGCGCCAGCGTGCCCAGAATGCGGACGTCGTGTGCCCGACCCCGGCCATCCCGGGACGGGCGACCTGATTTCTTTACGGGAAGGAGAGACCGATGTTGGAAAGCCACGACCTGTTCAATGATTTCCCCGAGCATGCGCACACCATCCGCAAGCTGATGCTCAGCAACGACCAGTTCGTCAGGATGGTCCGGGACTATGACGACGTGGACCACAAGATCCATCGCATCGAGCAGCGGGTGGAAGCGGCCTCGGACCTGTACGCCGAGGAACTCAAGAAGCTGCGGGTGAACCTGAAGGACAGGCTCTATCAGCTGATCACGGCGGCCGCGGGGTAAAAGGTCAATTTCTGCGAGATCGGCCCGGGGCGACCCTCCGGGCCGTTTTCATTCCTGCGAGTCCATGGTTGCCGACCCCGCCTTGAAGCCCGTCCCCTACTGGCGCCTGTCCGGCTTCTATTTCTACTATTTCGCCTTCGTGGGCGCCATGGCGCCCTATTGGGGGCTGTATCTGCAATCCTTGTCCTTCAGCGCCGTGGAGATCGGGGTGATCATGTCCCTGCTGCAGGTCATGCGCATCTTCGCCCCCAACCTCTGGGGCCACATCGCCGACCGCACCGGCCGCCGCCTTGGCATCGTCCAGCTCGCGGCCACCATCTGCCTGGTGGTCTACCTGGGGGTGTTCAAGGCCACTTCGTTCTGGTCCCTGTTCCTGGTCATGAGCCTGATCAGCTTCTTCTGGAGCGCTTCGCTGCCCCTGGTGGAGGCCACCACGCTCTCCCACCTGGGGGGCGGCACCGACCGCTACGGACGCATCCGGCTCTGGGGGTCCGTCGGCTTCATCCTGGTGGTGGTGGGGTTGGGCACGGCCCTGGACCACTATCCCATGCGGACGCTGCTCTGGGTGGTCCTGGCGCTGCTGGCGGGCATCGTTCTGACGGCCCGGGCCATCCCGGAGGCGGAGATCGCCGTGCACGAGCCGGAGTACGGTTCCCTGGCCCAGGTGCTGAAGCGCCCGCAGGTGCTTGCCCTGCTGGCCGCGGCCATCCTCATGGCGGCGGCCCACGGCCCCTATTACACCTTCTTCACCATCGACCTCGTGACGGCGGGCTACAGCAAGACCCTGTCGGGTTGGCTCTGGGCATTGGGTGTGGTGTGCGAGATCGGCGTGTTTCTCCTCATGCCCCGTCTGCTCGCACGGGTGCGAGTGGAAAAGGTCGTGTTGTTCACCCTTGCCGTCGCAGCGCTGCGCTTCCTGCTCATCGCCTGGCTGGTGGACGAGATCGCGGTGCTGGTTTTCGCCCAAACCCTGCATGCGTTCACTTTCGGCGCCTATCACGCCTCTGCGCTGACCCTGGTCCACAGGTACTTTCGCGGGCGCAACCAGGCGCGTGGCCAGGCCTTGTACAACAGCCTGGCCTTCGGCGTGGGGGGCAGTCTGGGCAGCCTTTACTCGGGAGTGGCCTGGGAAGGGCTGGGGGCGGGCTGGACCTTCAGCCTGGCAGCGGCCTGCGCGGCCCTGGCGGCGATGGTGTTTGCCTGGAAGGGCACCAGGCAGTAAACCGCCGGGCCGTCCCATCTTGCGACGGCCGGCCGGCGCGTGTAGCTGGCATTCGGTCCGCCTAAGATGAGAT
>JBJKSP010000185.1:0-4639 GCA_046703865.1 Thiobacillaceae bacterium | reverse complement strand
TTTCGGTGTCAAGCCTGGTCCGTTTCCCTCTCCGCGTCCTGGTCCTTGAACCTTTTCCAGCCCAGCAATCCCAGTCCCCGCTTGACCAGTCTTTTGACCCGCCGGCCCTGGATGTGCCGGATGGCGGAGAGGCGTCCGATGGGCGTCGAGGGATTGAATGCCATGAAGCCATAGTACTCACGGGCATTCTTCATCCAGCCTCGTTTGTATTCGTCCCGTCCGTAGCCGTAGTCGAGCTTGTTCACGTGATCTTGGTCGAGCACGTGGGCGATCATGAAATTGGTCAGCACCACGCCCACCGCCAGCTTCTTGTATGCCTCGTCATAGGCGAGCCGGGCGCAGTGGGCGGTGCCGCCGCTCACGATCCAGAACTGGACCGCCGCAGGTTTTGCATCCAGACGCAGGATGCCCAGGCGCATGCATGCTTGTGCAGCAGTGAGATACATCAAGGTGAGCGTTTCCGTCGCCGCCATGGTTGGAGGCGCTTTCCAACTGGCGCGGGAAACCATGATGTACTCGGGAAGGACTTTTTCCAGATCTTCAGGACTGGTCACCAGAACCAGTTCCAGCTTTCCCTTCTTCTCCAATGCCCGTTGTCGCCGTCTGACGTTGTAGCGCATGTTCGCGCTGCGCTGCTCGAAATACGCTTCATAGGACAAACCCATCGTATCCTCGTAACGGTTGAACGAGTTCGCGTAGGTCTGAACCATGAAGCCGGCTCTCTGCAATGCCTGATGGATGGTTTCGCCCAGAGGGGAATCCAATTCCACCGGCCAGATCCGAAGGGCGTCGCAACGTCTCGGATGACGGTCTGGTGCAGCCTCCTTGAAATGTCTGAACAAGGCCTCAAGCACCGGAATGGGGTGCTCGACCCCCGGGTCGAAAATCAGCGCAGTGGTCGTGTAATTTTCCGGGTTGCTGATGGACCCGATCACGTGGCCTTTCCTGACCGCGTGATCGGTCGTGCTATAGCGCAGCGGGGCCAGAAGCAGGGGGCGCCCTGACTCGGTTTCCTCCACGCCATAGAGACGAAACTCGTCGGTCTCATGAAAGAAGTGCTGCATCAGGTGTTCGAACCACTCCGGCTTACGAAAAAACCCCAAGCGGTCGATCTCACTGTCGAGCAGCATCCGGTAGGGCGAGGGGAGGTCAGAGAAGCTGAGGAAAAGACGGATGCGGTAATTCCGGCTCCCGAGCGATGCAGCCATAGCCGGTTGTTCCAAAGGAGCTGTTCTTGCGGTAACGTGCGGCGGCATTTCTGGTTCATTGGGTGCCCCCTCATTAAGCGTGGCTTCAGCGGGGGTCCCTAATTTACTGATCAAGCACGCAACCTATATGGCCTTGTCTGGCAGCGCAAGATGAGCACATGTCGTTTGACGTCGGATCCGTCTGAATCCGATAGCCCCATGTCGGTTCGTGTCCCCAGCGCCGACACAAGATTCCGTCAACAATGAAGCCGTCCAGATTGGTGCTCGACCGTTTCCCGGCGGCTGACCAATGGCCATCGCCCTGTCCCGGCAGGGGTGCGATCCCCATGCAATCCCATGCCTGGATGCAGGCCCGCAGCGCATCGCTTCTGCAGCCTGCGGATCTGCGGCTTTTCGCCGTCCGCAGTGGCCGCCAGATCGTGGCATTGGCGCCGTTGCTGAGGGAGGAGGGCTGGATGCGTGAATTGCCCCGTCTCCACGAACCCAGCGACCTGATATGGAGTACTCAGCAGGGGTTGGCGGAACTATGTGACCTGCTGGCAGGACAAGCTTTGCCTTTGGAACTGGAGCGGGTTCCTGCCGACTCCCCCACGCTCCATGCCTTGCGCCGGGCGTATGCCGACGGCGGCCGGGTCGAAGTCCTGCCGGCGGAGCCGACGCCGGTCATCGAGTTGGACGCCTGTCGACAAGACGTCGACGGCTGCTTCAATGCTCGGCGGAGGTCGGATTTCCGGCGGGCGGAGCGGCGTGCCAGGAAGTTGGGCGAGGTGAGTTACGAGATCCACAACCCGGCTTCCGATCTGGAACTGGAGGCGCTGATGAAAGAGGCGTACGCCGTCGAGGCGCGCAGCTGGAAGGAGGCGGAAGCTACCTCGCTGACCGCCGATGCCAGGCAGGGCAGTTTCTTCCGGAACTTTACGCGGGCTGCCCTGCCGACCGGCATGCTACGCTTCGCCTTCCTCCGGATTGAGGGGTGGCCGGCGGCCATGCAGATAGCGCTGGAGTGGCAAGGTCGCTTCTGGTTGCTGAAGATCAGCTATGACTCGGCTTATGCCCAATGCTCTCCCGGGCAATTACTCATGTTGCATACACTTCGCCATGCGGTCCGAAGCGGCTTGTCGTCCTACGAATTCATGGGCGTCATGGACGACTGGACCACGCTCTGGACGCGTCAGACACGCCAGTATGTGCACGTCCGCGCCCTGCCTTCCGGCATCGCCAAAGTCAGGATGCCGATCAGGCGGGGCGCCTTCGCCCTCCTGAGCGGCCTGCGCCGGTTGATGAAGTGAATCCATGCTGAAGGGCCTGGTCAGGCGTCCGCTGCGCTGGGCGCTCAACGTCGCGGGTCGCGCCTATGTGCCCGGCCATCGGCTGGATGACGCCCTGGATATCGCGCTGCACCTCGCCCCGACCGGCGTGGCAAGCACCCTGGGCTATTTCCACGGCCCTGCCGATTCACCCCGGGCAGTGGCGGAGATCACCGCGTCCATCATCGATGCGGTGGGCCGGCTGGAGCCCATGGGGTACGTTTCCATCAAGGCGCCGGCCTTCCGCTACGACCCGGATCTGATCGCGTCGATTGCCCGGAAGGCTCGGGATTCTGGGGTCCTCGCCCATTTCGATTCCCACGAGATTCACACCTGCGATGCCACCCTGGCGTGCGTGACGCAAGCCGCCGCCCTGGGCGCGCAGGTCGGCGTCACCTTGCCGGGGCGCTGGCGGCGCAGCCTGGCGGACGCAGAACTGGCCTTGCGGCTCGGCATCCGTCCCCGCGTGGTCAAGGGCGAGTGGGCCGACCCCGGCGATCCGGAAAGAGACCGGCGGGCCGGTTTTCAGGAGGTGGTGGAATGCCTCGCCGGCCGCGCGCCGGAGGTCGCGGTCGCCACCCACGATCCCTGGCTGGCCCGGGAATCGCTGGCGAGGCTGCGTGCCTCCGGCACCCGATGCGAACTGGAACTGCTTCATGGTTTGCCGAAACGGCAACTGCTGCGCCTCGCCCGGGAATTCTCGGTCCCGGTCCGAATCTATGTCCCGTTCGGCGCCGCCTGGCGGCCCTACGCCCTGGGCAAGCTCGCTGAAAATCCGCGCATCCTGGTGTGGCTCATCCGGGATGCCATGCAAGGCGTTTATGTGCTGCTGAAACGCTGAGTACGGTGTACCGCTATGGCCTAGCTTCGAAGAAGAAAGGGCGCTTTCGCGCCCTTTTGATTCGTACAGCCAGGAGAATGACGTTTACCCGGCAGAATGCAGGCAAGCCCAGTAGTCACATACATCATGTTGAGACCAGGCAGTCGTTTGGTTAGGCGGTTGCCAGTAGCCGCCCGTGCGGGTGGAACTGAACATGTCCTTGCACGTCGACGTGTCGATTGGGAAGCCGGTTCCAAACTGATAGGAATTCAGGAAGGCCGTGCAAGCCTCCTGGAAATATTCGTAACTGTAACCAGACGAATTGAGGCTGAGACCGTTTATACAAGGTTCATAACCAGTTAGGCAAAGGGTTTCGTACATCGTCATTTCCACGCACGGCGAATTCCAAGTAGAGGGGGTATTAGGTGGGCAAACTTTCCAGCTGCCGTCGCTTTGCTTTTGGCGACACAAACCTTGGATATACGTATTACCGCTGCAGTTCGAAAGACATGAACCCCTGCTGTACTTGCTGTTGTCACCGCACCAGGACCCGTAGCAATTGCCCTTGTGAATAGGCCAAGAGTAGCTTTTCCACTGGCTGCAATTGTAGCCAAGGGTGCAGGTCTGGTACTTGCTCCCCGGTTGCGAACCGCTGGACAGCTTGCCTGAGATCGTGCACTTGTTAGGCACCGTTGTACTTCCGCCGGCCAAGGCGTTATGGCTAGCCAGGGTGGCCAGGACAATGGGCGAGGCAAGACCGGCCTTGGTCAGCGAACGGCGGGCTTGGTCCACTTGCTGCCGGGGGGAAACGGTATGATCAGTTTGGTCCATATGTCTTCCCAGGATCACGATCGTATTGAACTGTCAGTACCAAAGCAAAAATTACGCCAAGTTACTGTTATGCTGAATAATCTGTGAGTTACGCATGCGTGCATGGCACAACATCAGCCAGGGTGTAAATTTTGCCGACACCGTCCGGCGACTCAGGGTTCCTCGGCCGTGTGGGCTTCCTGCTTGAACGCCTTATGCAGCAGATGGGGGATAAGCAGGCGGGCAGGCATGCGCAACCAATGACTGCGTACGTATAACAGAAAAACCGCCAGTGGCGTGAGGAGCTTGCGGCAGTTCGAATGGTAACTGGCCAGACCGTGGGTCAACAGCGCGTTGGTCAACATGCCTGCAAATCGGTTCGGCGGGGATAGCGCCAGGGCGGGAATCGATGTCGCAAACATTCGCTGCAGCTGTACAAGCGCGTAATACATGGGCGGTTCAAGACGGAGCTCCCTGGCCCGAGCCGACAGTTT
>JBJKSP010000184.1:0-4372 GCA_046703865.1 Thiobacillaceae bacterium | reverse complement strand
TGCCCACCAGATGCCGGTAGCGCTCGTCCTCGGGATGCACGGCCACGGCCGTGTCCCCCAGCAGGGTCTCGGGCCGGGTGGTGGCCACCACCAGCCGCTCATTCCCGCCCTCGATGGGATAGGCGATCTCCCAGATGAAGCCGTCCTCCTCCTGATTCACCACCTCCAGGTCGGACACGGCGGTCTGCAGCACCGGGTCCCAGTTCACCAGGCGCTTGCCCCGGTAGATCAGGCCCTCTCTGTAGAGACGCACGAACACCTCGGTGACCGCCCGCGACAGGCCCTCGTCCATGGTGAAGCGCTCCCGGGACCAGTCCGGCGAGGTGCCCAGGCGGCGCATCTGGCGCGTGATGTGGGAGCCGGATTGCGCCTTCCATTCCCAGACCCGGTCCAGGAATCGCTCCCGGCCCAGGTCGCGGCGAGAGGTCCCCTGGGCGTCCAGCTGCCGCTCCACCACGATCTGGGTGGCGATGCCGGCGTGGTCCGTCCCGGGCTGCCACAGGGTGTTGTCGCCCAGCATGCGGTGGTAGCGGATCAGGGCATCCATGAGGGTGTGCTGGAAGGCGTGGCCCATGTGCAGGGTGCCGGTGACGTTGGGCGGCGGCAGCATGATGCAGTAGAAGGGTCGCTGCTCCCGCGTGCCCATGCGGAAATAGCCCGCCTCCTCCCAGCGGGCATACCAGCGCCGCTCGATCTCGTGGGGCTCGAAGCTTTTCGCGAGTTCCATCTCGTACGGGTCCATGGACGGTAGTGGCGGACGGCCCCGCGGCGGGGGGTGTCGAAAGCGAGGGATTATACCGGGCTAAGCTTCCTCGTCCCTGAGGCGTTCCCATTCCTCCCGCACGGCGCGCCGGATGGACTCCTCGATGCGCAACTGCTGGCGTATGAAGAGGTCTGCCAGCTTCTGCTCGAACAGGGCGATGAAGCGGCCGAACTGGGCCTCATCGAGGGTGCCCTTGGGGGGTAGGTCATCTTTGCGCCGGCCGACCTCGCGCCGGTCTGTCCAGGAGCGGCGCTCTCCCAGCCGCCTATCCACGAAACCGGGCGGGCCCACAGGGCCGTCCACCACGTCGGTGAGCAAGGGAAAGTCTTCGCCGCCGTCAGGGTGCGATTCGAGGCCGAAGCCCGCCCGTTTCTCGAACAATGCGTCGATCTTGCCGAAGATGTCCTGGGGTTCATCCGACATGGTTTCCGCCCCTATTTCGCCAAATCGTGGGTCTCAAGAGGGTAACCCCGTTCCTTGTAGAACCGGAAGCGCTCCCGTGCGCGCTGCCGGTCCGGATCGTCCTCGGCGACGATCTCGATGAGCCGTTCAAACCGGCCGAAACAGGATGGGCATTCATCGGCCAGGTTGATGATCAGGTCCGAGGTGTTCAGTTCGCCCGGCTCGGCACCGATCAGCACAGGAGTCCTGCGGGCCAGGGGGTGGCCGCAGCGGACGTGGGGCAGGAAGGAGCGCTGCTGGGCGGTCCACAGCGTGGTGTCCAGCGCCCCTGCCAGGGCGGGGTCGGCCGTATAGATCAGGGTGTTCAGGCCGGCGGCATAGGCCTTGGCCACCAGCCTGCGTGCCACGTCGGCCTTGTCCGGTGCGTTGAAGTAAAAGTCGATACGGGTCATGGTCGCCTAACGAATCCCTCACCTCAGGGCATTCAACCAATGCTAACCTTTACCGGTGGATGTCTGGCACCGGTCCTGTACACCGGCTCTGGCGGATCATACCGGCCGCGGCGCTTTCCGTCACAGTTTCGAAAACGCTCACCATTGCGGTCGGGCGAGGAGCACCCATGAAACACACCCTGTCTGTCGCAGTGCTTGTCCTGGGTCTGGTCCTGGGCACTGTCGCCCGTGCCGAGGTCGAGACCTTTACCATCGACCCCGAGCACAGTTTCGCCAACTGGGAGGTCCGCCACGTGGTGGCACTCACCAGCGGGACCTTCCACGGCATCAAGGGCAGGGTCCTGCTGGACACCTCGGACCTGGCCAAGTCCTCGGTGGAGGCCGAGATCAACATCTACAGCCTGAATTCCAGCCATCTGATGCGGGACCTACACCTGCTCACGAGCGAATATCTGGACGCCCGCAGCTACCCGGAGATGAAGTTCGTCTCCACCGCCATTCAACCCGTGACCCCGGAGCGCGGCACCCTCACCGGCCTGCTGACCCTGCGCGGCATTACCCGCCCGGTGACCCTGGATTACCAGATCCTGGGCATCGGCAAGGATCCCTGGGGCGGGATCAGGGCCGGGTTCCGGGCCACGACCCGCATCAAGCGCTCAGACTTTGGCGTGGGCAACCATACGGAAAACGGTCCCGTGGGCAACGAGGTGGACATCACCCTGCTCATCGAAGGCATCAAGCTGGGACCCGACGGACTGCCCCTGAACAGCAAGAAGTCGGCCGGGGAAGCCCAGGGGGAACCCCCTGAGGCAAAGGGAAAGGACACGGTGACCGCCTACCCCATGCCCACCGAACCTGAGATGCAGGCCCAGCCCTTGGGCCCGCAGCCGGGGCCTGCCCAAGCCGAGAACCTACCGCCTTCCCAGGGTCAGGCCGCGCCTGCTCCCCAGCCCGACGCCCCTCTACCGGCCCGATAGGGAAAGGGCCAGAGGGCTGACCGGACCAGTCCTAATCCACCAGTACGCCCGCGGCATCGGCTGCGCTCAGCGCCCCTCCTGCATGGCCTCCAGCACCGCCTGACCGATGCCCGCGGGACTCCGCGCCACGATCACGCCTGCGGCCTCCAGGGCAGCGATCTTTTCCGGTGCCGTGCCCTTGCCGCCCGCGATGATGGCCCCCGCATGCCCCATGCGTTTTCCCGGCGGGGCCGTAACCCCGGCGATGTAGGCCGCCACGGGTTTGTCCACGTGGGCCCGGATGTACTCGGCCGCCGCCTCCTCGGCCGTCCCGCCGATCTCGCCCACCAGGACGATGGCCTCGGTCTGGGGATCGGCCTGGAACAGCGCCAGGCAGTCGATGAAATCCAGGCCCTTGACGGGATCGCCGCCGATGCCCACGCAGGTGGACTGGCCCAGGCCCAGCTGGGTGGTCTGCCACACCGCCTCGTAGGTGAGGGTCCCGGAGCGGGAAACGATGCCCACCTTGCCGGGCCGGTGGATGAAACCGGGCATGATGCCGATCTTGCACTCCCCCGGGGTGATGAGCCCCGGGCAATTGGGGCCGATGAGCCGGGCCCCGGTGTCCCTGAGGACCGCCTTCACGTTGATCATGTCCCGCACGGGGATGCCTTCCGTGATGCAGGCGATGACCCGGATACCCGCAGCGGCGGCCTCCAGGATGCCATCCGCCGCGAAGGCCGCCGGCACGTAGATCATGGTGGCCTCCGCCCCCGTCTCCCGCACCGCCTCCCTCACGGTGTTGAACACGGGCAGGCCCAGGTGGGTCTGGCCGCCCTTGCCCGGCGTGACGCCGCCCAGCATGCGGGTCCCGTATTCGATGGCCTGTTCGGAATGGAAGCTGCCCTGCTTGCCGGTGAAGCCCTGGCAGATGACCCCCGTATCCCGGTTCACGAGTATGCTCATGTCACACCCCCCTGGGCGGCGGCCACGGCCTGCCGCGCCGCCTCGGTCAGGTCGCCGGCGGCGATGATGGAGAGCCCGGACTCCGCCAGCAACGCCCGGCCCTGCTCCGCGTTGGTGCCCTCCAGCCGGACCACCACCGGCACCTGCACTCCCACCGCCTGCACCGCCTGGATGATGCCCCGGGCGATGAGGTCGCAGCGCACGATACCGCCGAAGATGTTGATCAGGACCGCCTTGACGTTCTCATCGGCCAGGATGATGCGGAAGGCCTCGGCCACCGAGTCGGCGGTGGCGCCGCCGCCCACGTCGAGGAAGTTGGCCGGCAGGCCGCCGGAGAGCTTGATCAGGTCCATGGTGGCCATGGCCAGCCCGGCCCCGTTCACCATGCAACCGATGTTGCCGTCCATGGCGATGTAGTTGACCCGGTGGGCGTGGGCCTCGGCCTCCTTGGGGTCCAGCTGGGAAAGGTCGGCCTGCTCCGCCAAGACCTTCTGCCGATAAAGGGCGTTGTCGTCCACGGCCATCTTGCAGTCCAGGGGGATCAGGCGGCCGTCCGCCGTCAGCACCAGGGGGTTCAGTTCCAGCAGCGACAAATCCCTGTCCACGAACAGCCGGTAGAGCCCGCGCAGCATCCCGACCAAGGCCCCCACCTGTTCAGCCGCCAGGCCCAGGCCGAAGGCCAGGTTTCGGCCCTGGTAGTCCATCAGCCCGGACACGGGATGCACCGTCTCCCTCAGGATATCGTCCGGCCGGGTCGCGGCCGCCGCCTCGATCTCCATGCCGCCGGCGGCGGAAGCCACCAGGCCGATGCGCTCGGCGGCCCGGTCCACGGT
>JBJKSP010000183.1:0-6843 GCA_046703865.1 Thiobacillaceae bacterium | reverse complement strand
CGACAGGCTGGCCAAACTGCAGCAGCAGGCCTATGCGGACCGCATGGCGGCCCGGGATCGCATCGCCTCGGTGCTCACCCCCGAACAGCGCAGCCGCTGGCAGGGCCGGGGGCAGGACAAGTAGGCCTAGGCCCGGCACCGCGTCGGGCCCGAAGCCGAAGGAAAAGGCCCCGATTCGCAACACCCGGGGCGGAAGGAGGGACGCATGTGTCACCTCATCCTGTTGATGCCCGTGTTGGGACTGGGGGTGTTCTGGCTTTGGCCGCCCCCGGAGGCGATCCCGGCCTATGGGGTCATCCTTGCCCTGTCGCTGGGGTTCTACGGGTTGATCATGCGGTCCATGCGTCGGCCGGTCCGCACCGGCGCGGAGGGCATGCGCGGCGCCGTCGGCCGCGTGCTCCGGGTGGGTGAGCAGGATGCGAGCGTGGCCATCCACAGCGAGATCTGGAGCGCCGAGTCGGCGGATGTCCTCCGGCCGGGCGACCGGGTGGAGGTCGTGGACGTCCGTGACCTTCGGCTCAAGGTGCGCCGCCGGGACAGACCGGGGTCCCGGCCGGAGTCGGGGTGATGGGCATCCGGCTGAATCCGGGCGCCTGGCGGGAGCGTCGATCCCACCCGGAGAGACTGGCCTGTGCGATACGGTCCAAGGCCGGTGCGGGCATGCCTGCGGCGAGGCATTGAACGGAGGAATCCATGGCGACCGATCCGGTCTGCGGCATGACCGTCGAGGAAAAGCCGGCGGCCCTGAACACCGAGTATCAGGGCACCACCTATTACTTCTGCTCGTCCCATTGCCTGCACAAATTCCAGGCCGCGCCCCGGGACTATGTCCGGAAGCGCCCCGCGGCCTCGCCGGGCGAAGCGGCCTACACCTGTCCCATGCACCCCGAGGTGCGCAGCGACAAGCCGGGGGCCTGCCCCGAGTGCGGCATGGCCCTGGAGCCTGCCGTCCCCGCCGCGCCGGTCGCGGCCAAGACGGAATACGTCTGCCCCATGCATCCCGAGGTCGTCCGCGCCGAACCGGGGAACTGCCCCAAGTGCGGCATGGCCCTGGAGCCGCGTACGGTGTCCCTGGAGGTGGAAGCGAATCCAGAACTGGCCGACATGACACGGCGCTTCTGGGTCAGCACGGCCCTCGCGGTTCCGGTCTTTCTGCTGGCCATGACGGCGGACCTGGCGCCGGAATTCGCCGGCCGCCTGGTCTCCCACAGGGTGCTGCAGTGGATCGAGTTCGCCCTCGCCACCCCCGCGGTGCTGTGGGGCGGATGGCCGTTGTTCCAGCGCGGTTGGGCCTCCCTGGTGAACCGCAGTCTCAACATGTTCACCCTGATCGCCCTGGGGGTGGGCGTGGCCTGGGGCTACAGCCTGGTGGCATTGCTGGTGCCGGGTCTGTTTCCGCCCACGCTGCGCATGGCCGACGGTACGGTCCCGGTCTATTTCGAGGCGGCCGCGGCGATCACCGCTTTGGTGCTGCTGGGGCAGGTGATGGAACTGCGCGCCCGCAGCCGCACCGGCGCGGCGATCAAGCTGCTCCTGGGCCTGGCCCCCAAGACCGCACGCATCGTCCGGCCGGACGGACGCGAAGAGGACATCCCCCTGGAGCTGGTCCGGCCGGGCGATACCTTGCGGGTCCGGCCCGGCGAAAAGGTGCCGGCGGACGGCGTGGTGCTGCAAGGCGCGAGCGCCCTGGACGAATCCATGGTCACCGGGGAGTCCCTGCCGGTGGAGAAGGCGGCGGGCGACCGGCTGGTCGGCGCCACCGTGAACGGGACCGGCGGCCTGCTTATGCGCGCCGACCGGGGCGGTGGCGATACGCTGCTCGCCCAGATCGTGCGCATGGTGAGCGAGGCGCAGCGCAGCCGCGCGCCCATCCAGCGGCTGGCGGACGTGGTGTCCGCCTGGTTCGTGCCGGCCGTGGTGGCAATGGCGCTGCTCACCTTCGCCGTCTGGGGCCTGTGGGGGCCGGAGCCGCGCCTGGGCCATGCGCTGGTGAACGCCGTATCGGTGCTGATGATCGCCTGCCCCTGCGCCCTGGGGTTGGCCACCCCCATGTCCATCATGGTGGGCACGGGCCGCGGCGCAGCCGCCGGGGTGCTGGTCAAGAATGCCGAGGCCCTGGAAGTGATGGAGCGGGTGAACACCCTGGTGGTGGACAAGACCGGCACGCTGACCGAGGGCAAACCGCGTCTTACCGACCTGGTCACTGCGCCGGGATCCGACGAGTACGAAATGCTCAAGCTGGCTGCCAGCCTGGAGCGGGCGAGCGAGCATCCCTTGGCGGCGGCCATCGTTGCCGGGGCTCAGGCGCGGGGCCTGACCCTGCCCGAAGCCCAGGCCTTCCGCTCCTTCACCGGCCGGGGCATCACCGGCAAAGTCGGCGCGCAGTCGGTGGCGGTGGGCAACCGCAGGCTGCTCGAAGAACTGGGCATCGAGCCGGGCGCCCTTGCCGAACGGGCCGAGGCGCTGCGGGCCGAAGGCCAGACCGTCATGTTCGTGGCCGTGGACGGCAAGGCTGCGGGCCTGGTGGCGGTGGCCGATCCCATCAAGGACTCCACCCCCGAGGCCATCCGGATGCTGCATGAGGACGGCCTTGAGCTGGTGATGCTCACCGGCGACAACCCGGTCACCGCCGAGGCGGTGGCCCGCCGGCTGGGCATCGACCGGGTCCAGGCCGAAGTGCTGCCCGAGCAGAAGGCCGCCGTGGTGAAACAGCTCCAGGCCGAGGGCCGGGTCGTGGCCATGGCGGGGGACGGCGTCAACGACGCCCCGGCCCTGGCCCGGGCCCAGGTGGGCATCGCCATGGGCACGGGCACCGACGTGGCGATGGAAAGCGCCGGCATCACCCTGGTGAAGGGCGACCTGCGCGGTATCGTGCGCGCCCGCCGCCTGAGCCGGGGGACCATGCGCAACATCCGACAGAACCTGTTTTTCGCCTTCGTTTACAACACCGTGGGGGTGCCGGTGGCGGCCGGGGTGCTCTATCCGTTCTTCGGCCTGCTGCTCTCACCCATCATCGCCGCAGCGGCAATGAGCTTCAGTTCGGTCTCGGTGATCACCAATGCGCTGCGCCTTCGGCGTGCGAGTCTGTGACGGCGGACAGGACTATAAGCCCCCATCTCTACTCAGCAGACGGATTCGGTAAGGACATCAGGGGCTGCCCTTAAATGCATCGTTCATGGTTTTGACCCCATGCCGCGGGGAATGGCAACCGACCGGCAGGCGGTGCGTCTTGCCCGGCCGATACTGGCGCTGGGCGAAACGGGATCACCAGACCGGGCAGGAAAAAGGCGCCCGCCGGCAAAAGGGGGGCGAGAGTGTCTGCCTCACGCGGTAGACACGCCCTCACGTTCACCCGTCTCACTCTCGTCCGGCATGAGGACGATGCCCGCCAGGGGCGGAAGGGTGATGACCAGGGAATGCTCGTAGCCCATCCAGGGCTTTCCCTCGGCGATCAGACCCGCGCCGTTGCCCAGGTTGCCGCCGCCGTAGTATTCCGAATCGCTGTTGAACACCTCGCGCCAGAAGCCCGAGTCGGGGCACCCGATGCGGTAATCCTTGCGGGGCACGGGGGTGAAGTTCAGGGCCACGATGGCGGCGTGCCCCTTCTGGTCCTTGCGCACATAGGAGAGGATGGACTGATCGGCGTCGTGGCAGTCGATCCAGGAGAAACCGTCCTGGGTGAAGTCCAGCTCATGCAGTTGGGGCAGGTCCCGGTACAGGCGATTGAGGTCGCGCACGCATTTCTGCACGCCCGAGTGCCAGTCCACTTCCAGCAGGTCCCAGTCCAGCTCCCGGCCCGAATCCCACTCACGGCCCTGGCCGAACTCGTTGCCCATGAAGTTCAGCTTCTTGCCCGGGTGGGTGAGCTGATAGGTGAGCAGCAGGCGCAGGTTGGCGAACTGCTGCCAGGCATCGCCGGGCATGCGGCCCAGCAGGGAGCGTTTGCCGTGCACCACCTCGTCGTGGGAGAAGGGCAGGACGAAGTTCTCCGTGTAGGCGTAGAGCTGGCCGAAGGTGAGGTTGTTGTGGTGGTAGCGCCGGTAGACCGGGTCCTGGCTCATGTAGGCCAGGGTGTCGTTCATCCACCCCATGTTCCACTTCATGGAAAAGCCCAGGCCGCCCACGTAGGGGGGGCGGGACACCATGGGCCAGGCGGTGGACTCCTCGGCGATGGTGCGCGCCCCGGGGTGGCGCTCGTGGACCAGGGCGTTCATTTCCCGCAGAAAGTCGATGGCCTCCAGGTTCTCACGCCCGCCGTACTTGTTGGGCACCCATTCCCCTTCCTTCCTCGAGTAGTCCAGGTAGAGCATGGAGGCCACCGCGTCCACGCGCAGCCCGTCGAAGTGGAAATGGCGCATCCAGTAATCGGCGCTGGCCAGCAGGAAGCCTTTGATCTCGCTGCGTCCGTAATTGAAGATGTGGGTGCCCCATTCCCAGTGCACGCCCAGGCGCGGGTCCGCGTGCTCGTACACGGCGGTGCCGTCGAAGCGGGCCAGGGCCCAGTCGTCCATGGGGAAGTGGCCGGGTACCCAGTCCAGGATCACGCCGATGCCGGCCTGGTGGCAGGCGTCCACCAGGTATTTCAGGTCGTCGGCCTCCCCGAAGCGGGAGGTGGCGGCGAAATAGCCCGTGGTCTGGTAGCCCCAGGATTCGTCCAGGGGGTGCTCGGTGAGGGGCAGGAACTCGATGTGGGTATAGCCCATGTCCTCGACGTAGGGGATCAGGACCTCGGCCAGTTCACGGTAGCTGAAGAAGCCGCCGTCCGGATGACGGCGCCAGGACCCCGCATGCACTTCGTACACGTTCATGGGGATGTGCTGCCAGTCGGTCTGGGCCCGGGCCTGCATCCAGGCTTTGTCTTTCCACATGTATCGGGATGGCGCGGGGACTACGGAGGCGGCGCTGGGGCGCAGTTCGTAGCGTTGGGCGTAGGGGTCGGACTTGATTCGGATCTCGCCAGTGGCCCGGTTGCGGATCTCGTACTTGTAGATGTCGCCGGGCTTCAGGCCCGGGATGAACAGCTCCCACAACCCGGAACCGCCGCGCACCCGCATGGGATGGACCCGGCCGTCCCAGCGGTTGAAGTCGCCCACCACGGAGACCCGCTCGGCGTTCGGCGCCCAAACGGCGAAGCGCACCCCATCCACGCCTTCCAGAGGGGTGTAATGGGCGCCCATGGTGTTATAGGCCTCCAGCAGCCGCCCCTCGTTGAAGAGATAAGTCTCCTGATCGCTCAGGAAGGGTGGAAATCCGTAGGGGTCCACGATCTCGAATCGCTCGCCGCCTTCCCGGATGCCCAGGCGCCAGGGACGCGGCGGCGGTGTCTTGCCGCGCCATTCGAACACCCCGTCAGTTCCGGTGTCCGACATCGCGACAGGCCCTCCCGCCAGGAGCAGTTCCACCGCCTCGGCATAGGGCCGGAACACCGTCAGTACGTGTTCATTGTGATGCTGGTGCAGACCCAGGACCGTGAATGGATCATGATGGCGGGCCTGCAGGATGAGTTCGAGGGCTGATTGGGTCATGGTTCGGGGTGTCTGGCGGGTTGGAGTTCGGAATTATGCGGATTTTGCGAACCGGCTGTGCCGCTTGTGTGTCCATTCTAGCAAGCCCGCGGGTACCAACGCGAAACACGGGCACACGAGAACCAGGGTAAAATTGGTAGGAACATACCTAGAGGGAAGTGCTGAAGTCCTTTCGCAGCAATGATCGAAGCAGGGTCGTGCCCTGGTGTAGGCACCGGCCATTCGTCCTGCAGAGGCCGACGGCATGAAATCACGCCTTTCCGAAGTACACACGGCAGCCTTCACCGGCTGCCTCGTTTTATGGGTCAAATGGAGAGAAAGACGCTGTGGCAAAAGATTATCCCCGTTTCGTCAGTCTGCTGACCAAGAACACCGTCGCCCTGATCCTGGCGGGCGGGCGCGGCAGCCGGCTGAAGGCTATGACAGACTGGCGCGCCAAACCGGCGGTGCCCTTCGGCGGCAAGTTCCGCATTATCGATTTCCCCTTGTCCAACTGTATGAACTCGGGCATTCGGCGCCTCGGCGTAGTGACCCAGTACAAGGCCCACAGCCTGATCAAGCACGTGCAGCGGGGCTGGGGTTTCCTGCGCGGCGAATTCAACGAGTTCGTGGAACTGCTTCCCGCCCAGCAGCGGGTGGACGACGAGACCTGGTACCGGGGGACGGCGGACGCCATCTACCAGAACCTGGACATCCTGCGGGTGTACAAGCCGGAATACGTCCTGGTCCTGGCCGGCGACCACGTCTACAAGATGGACTACGGCGAGATGCTGGCCTTCCACGTGAACAACGAGGCCGACATGACCGTGGCCTGCGTGGAGGTGCCGGTGTCCGAGTCCTCCGCCTTCGGGATCATGGATGTGGACGAGGAGAATCGGGTGGTGGGCTTCGTGGAGAAGCCCGCAAACCCGCCCCACATGCCCGGAAATCCCGACGTGGCCCTGTGCTCCATGGGCATCTACGTGTTCAACGCCTCATTTTTGTTCGAAGAACTGGTGCGGGACGCCGACAACCCCAGGTCGCAGCACGACTTCGGCAAGGACGTCATTCCCCACCTGATAAAAGCCGGCTACCGCATCTACGCCCACAGCTTCACCGACAGCTGCGTGCACGGAGAGGACGAGCCGCCCTACTGGCGCGACGTGGGGACCGTGGACGCCTACTGGTCGGCCAATCTGGATCTGGCCAGCGTGACGCCGGAACTCAACCTCTACGACAAGGGCTGGCCCATCTGGACCTGCCAGGAACAGCTGCCGCCGGCCGAGTTCCTCTTCGACGAGGACCACGGGCGCGGGATGGCCGTGGACACCATGGTCTC
>JBJKSP010000182.1:0-2958 GCA_046703865.1 Thiobacillaceae bacterium | reverse complement strand
GCCCAGTACCGCCGCGACGCCTGCCCCCGAGCCTGCGGCATCCGTCCCCGCGGAGGTCTTCCGCCTGGCGGTGGAACAATCGGCCCTGGCCATTTCCATCACCGACGCAACGGCCCACATCCTCTATGCCAACCCCGCCTTCCAGCGGGTCACCGGCTACGGCCGGGAAGAGGTGGCCGGGCGCAACGAGTCCCTCCTGTCCTACAAGGTCACGCCCAAGATCGTGTACGAGACCATGTGGGCCCAGCTCTTGCGCCAGCGTCCCTGGAACGGCCTACTGGTGAATCGGCGCAAGGACGGCAACCGCTATCTGGCCGACCTCACCATCACCCCCGTGGTGGACGGGCACGGCCGCACCACCCACTATCTGGGCATGCACCGGGACGTCACCGAGGTGCACCGGCTGGAGCGCCAGGTCCAGAACCAGAAGACCCTGATCGAATCCGTGGTGGACGCCGCCCAGGTGGCCATCGTGGTCCTGGACGACCGGGAAAGGGTGGTGCTGGACAACCACGAGTACAAGAAGCTCATCGGCGAACTCGGTCCCGAGCCGGCGCGTCCCCTGCTGGAGATCCTGCGTTCCCAGATGGGCACCGAATTCGACCGGGCCCGGGCGAGCGGGCGCGGTTTTTCAGGGCGCGAGGTCCAGTTCGCCCGCCGGGGGCGGGGACCGCGCTGGTTCACCTGCTCGGCCTCCTGGATCGAGGAACAGGACGCCAGCGCCGACGGCTTCTACGAACCGCACAGGCGCCAGTACATGCTGCTGACCTTCCAGGACATCACGGCGCTCAAGGAACAGCAGGAGGCCATCCGGGTCAACGGCCTGCGCGCGCTCCTGGCCGAACAGGAAGGACTCCAGAGCCTGCGCGAGGCCATGGCGGGGGCCGTGTACCAGTTGGAGGGGCCGTTCAACATGATCGCCGCGGCCCTCAAGATGCTGGAACGGCGGACCGATGCCGAAGACCCGCTGGCGCAGGGCCTGGAGCAGGCGCTCAGGGCTGGCACCCAGGCCTTGGAGACCCTGCGCGCCTGTATCCCGGTCCAGGCCACGGAGGCCACCCAGCCGGTCAACCTCAACGCCCTGCTGCAGGACATGATCCGGCTCGCCACGCCCCGTCTGCTGGCCGACGGCGTGGTGGTGGAATGGCGTCCGGAACCCGACCTGCCCACGGTCAGCGGGCGCCAGAACGAACTCTCCAATCTGTTCAAGCAGTTGCTGGACAACGGCCTGGACGCCATCCGCGAGACGCGGGGCGGGCACCGCGAGCTCAAGGTGCTCACCCGCGCCCATCCCGACCGGGTGGAGGTGGTGGTGGAGGACAGCGGGCCGGGCGTGCCCGAGGAATGGCGCCTCAAGATCTTCGAGCCCTTCTTCACCACCAAGGGCGCGGACCAGCAGCACATCGGCATGGGGCTCACCGTGGCCCAGGAAATCGTGGCCGGCCACGGCGGCCTGATCGAAATCGACGCGGAGGCCAGGGAGGGATGCCAGGTTCGGGTCCAGCTTCCCCTGGCGGGCTGAGGACGGGTATGGAAATCTACAGCCGAGATGCCGGCCTCCGACGCAAGTACGACCACCAGACCGCCGCGCTGGAGACCCTGTTCCAGGTCAGCCAGGTCCTGTCCCGGTCCCTGGATCTGCGCGAGACCCTGGCCGGGGTGCTGCGTGCCCTGCACGAAGGCGGCGGCCTGGAGCGGGGCATGGTGACCCTGGCCGACCAGGACACCGGCGAGTCCCAGATCGTCGCCGTGCACGGCATCGGCACCCTGCGCACCCAGGACATCCGCTACCAGCCCGGCGAAGGCGTGGTGGGCAGGGTCATGGACGAGGGCGACAGCGTGGTGCTCGCCCGCATCTCGGACGAGCCCCGCTTCCAGGGCAAGCTGGGCATCTACGACAGCGAGGGGCCTTTCATCGGCGTGCCCATCCGGGTGGGCCAGAGCATCGTCGGGATGCTGGCCGCCCAGCCCACCTCCGACGACCTGGACCTGCTGCCCGAGCGGGCGCGCTTCCTGGAGATGGTGGCCAACGTCATCGGCCAGAGCGTGCGCCTGTCCTGGGAGGTGGAGCGTGAGCGCCAGGCCCTCACCGAAGAGCGCGACACCCTGCGCCGCACCGTACGGGGCCAGTACGGCTTCGACAACGTCATCGGCCACACCCAGGCCATGCGCCGGGTGTTCGAGCAGGTGCGCCAGGTGGCCAAGTGGAACACCACCGTGCTGATCCGGGGCGAGACCGGCACCGGCAAGGAACTCATCGCCAACGCCATCCATTACAACTCCCCCCGGGCCCGGGGCGCCTTCGTCAAGCTCAACTGCGCCTCTCTGCCCGAGAACCTGCTGGAGTCGGAGCTGTTCGGCCACGAGAAGGGCGCCTTCACCGGCGCCATGAACCAGCGCAAGGGCCGCTTCGAACAGGCCGACGGGGGGACGCTGTTCCTGACGAGATCGGCGAAGTCTCGGCCGCCTTCCAGGCCAAGCTGTTGCGCGTGCTGCAGGAGGGCGAGCTGGAGCGGGTGGGCGGCACCCGCACCATCAAGATCGACGTGCGGGTCATCGCCGCCACCCACCGGGACCTGGAGTCGGACGTGCAGTCCGGCAAGTTCCGGGAGGACCTCTACTACCGCCTCAACGTCATGCCCATCTACCTGCCCGCCCTGCACGAGCGCATGGAGGACATCCCGGACATCGCCCGTTTCCTCACCGCCAAGATCGGCAAGGCCCAGGGCCGAGGGCTGGAACTCACCGACAGCGCCCTGCGGGTGCTCATGCACCACGACTGGCCCGGCAACGTGCGCGAGCTGGAGAACTGTCTGGAACGCGCCGCCGTGATGAGCGAGAACGGCATCATCGACCGGGACAGCGTGCTGCTCACCGGCATCGAGGAGGCGGTCTCCACGGGCCGGAGCGCGCCCCAGAAGATGGACCTGGACAACCCCGACCTGGACGAGCGGGAGC
>JBJKSP010000181.1:0-2986 GCA_046703865.1 Thiobacillaceae bacterium | reverse complement strand
ACCTGGTGTGGATCGAGTCCCGCCGGGGCAAGGTCCGGGCACGCATCGAGACCGGCGGCCGCAACCGGGTGCCGCGCGGATACGTCTACGTGCCCTGGTTCGACGAGCGGGTGCTCATCAACAGGGTGACCCTGGACGCCACCTGTCCGATCTCGAAAGAGACGGACTACAAAAAGTGCGCGGTCAAGGTGCACAAGGCCTGAAGGCGTGAGCAGATGGCGGTGAGCGGTTAGCGGAATACCCTACCGCTCACCGCTCACCAAACCCACATGACCACTGCCGATGCCTCCCGCCGCGACTTTCTGGTGAAGATGGCCCAGGGTACGGCCGTCGCCGCCACGGGGGGATTGATGTGGGCCTACCTCCTGCGTCAGGAGGCCCGTGCCGCGCCTTTTGCCCTGCGGCCGCCGGGGGCGCTGGCGGAAATGGACTTCAACACCGCCTGCATCAAGTGCGGCCAGTGCGTGAACGCCTGCCCGCCCAAGATCCTGAAGCTGGAGCCTGCCGGTGGGAACCTGCCCATCGGCATGCCCTATTTCACCCCTCGCACCGGGGCATGCATCATGTGTCCCGACATCCCGTGCATGCAGGCCTGCCCCACCGGGGCGTTGTCGCTGGAGCTGAAGGACATCAACGAGGCGCACATGGGCCTGGCGGTCATCGACATCGAAAACTGCCTGTCCTGGAAAGGGCTGCGCTGCGAGATCTGTTATCGCGACTGCCCGCTCAAGGGCAAGGCCATCACCCTGGAGACGGACCCGCGCGGACTGTCCAAACATGCCGTGTTCCGGCCCATGGTGAACTCGGATGCCTGCACCGGTTGCGGCATCTGCGAGAAGTCCTGCCCCACCGAACAAGCGGCCATCCGCATCCTGCCGCCCAGGCTGGTGCAGGGCAGGATCGGCGAGCACTATCGTCTGGGCTGGACCCGCGAGACACCCATCACCCGGGACTTCAAGCCGGGGCCGGAGCCTGCGCCCATACCTGAGGCCGCCCCGCCGCCCAAGCAGGCACCGGGCATGGACTACCTGAATTCGGGAGGTGAGCTTTGAACGGCCCCGCCGGCCCAGCCATCAAGCCCGATGCCCAGGCATCCCTGGAGAAGCTGCGTCAGCGGAGCTTCACCCGGCGGCTATGGGCCTGGCGCTACCTGGCCTTGCGCCGGTTGTCCCAGTTCGGCATCCTGCTGTTGTTCTTCGGCACCGCCCATTGGGGCTGGGAGGTGGCCGAGAAGGTCCCCCTGCTGACGGGCGACCTGAGCGCCTCCAAATTCATCGGCCTGATCCCCATGGCCGATCCCTTCGCGGCCCTGCAGATCTTCGTCGCCGGCCACGTCCTGCGCCACGAGGTGGTCGTGGGCGCCGCCGCCGTCCTGGGCTTCTACGCCCTGGTCGGCGGCCGGGTGTTCTGCGCCTGGGCTTGTCCCGTGAACCTGGTGACCGACCTGGCCGGCTGGCTGCGCGGCCGGCTGGACGTGAGGCCCATGTTCCCGCTGGCCCGGGACACCCGCTACTACGTCCTGGCCCTGGCCTTGATCCTGTCGGCCGTCTCGGGCGTGGCCGCCTTCGAATGGGTGAGCCCCGTGGGCATGATGCATCGGGAGATCATCTTCGGTCTGGGCTGGGGTTTTCTGGCCCTGGTGGCCGTCTTCCTGTTCGATCTGTTCATCCTCAGGCACGGCTGGTGCGGCCATCTCTGCCCCCTGGGGGCGTTCTGGGCCGTGGTGGGCAGGGCCGGCCAGATCCGGGTGCGTTTCGATAAGGCGAGCTGCACCCGTTGCGGCGAATGCGCCCGGGTCTGCCCCGAGCCCCAGGTGCTCAACCTGAAACGGCTGGAGGAACTCGGCCTGGTGACTTCCGGGGAATGCAGCAACTGCGGGCGCTGCACGCCCCTCTGCCCCGAAGGCAGCCTGAGCTTCGACGTAAGGCCACTGATCCGCAGGCACAACGCGTCGGCGGATGGGTCCGGTTTGCAACCTGGCGTTCAAAGGAGGACAAAATGAGGAAGCGCGTTCTATTGGGTACAGTCCTGGCCGTCGCGGCCACGTCCCTCACCGTCTTGGCGGTGCAGGATCAGGGGATTCCGGACAACGATATGGGCCTGTTCAACACCAGCGTGTACGACAATCCCGCACCTCCGCCGGTGGAGTACGACGCGGGCCGTCCGGGTGCCAACAAGCTCCTGGCAACTTCCTACAACACCGCGCCGCCCATGATTCCCCACAGCATCAAGGGCAAGCTGCCCATCACCCGGGAGTCCAACAAGTGCATGGACTGCCACGACCAACCCGACATGATCGGCAAGAAGCTCCATCGCGGCATGGCCGTTCCCATCCCCGCGAGCCATTACGCCAACGTCAAGAAGGATGAGCTGGACATGCACCGGTGGAACTGCGTCCAGTGCCACAGGCCCCAAGCCGACGTGAAGGATCTGGTGGAAAACACCTTCAAGAAGGCCGCGCATCACTAGGGCGTGTTGACGTTGATTTCGCGCATGCGACGGTGGTGATTTGGGATGGCGACCGCGCAGAGGGATGCTGGCGCACAACGACGCACGGTCGCGGCATCGCTTCCGGGGTCGCATCCCGCCTGGGGCGGGAACCCTGCTCCGCCCTCCAGCGCACCCCCGCGAAGCAAGACGCGCCGCAGTGCCAGCCACTGCAAGCGGATTGCGACAAAGGGGGGCGCCCAAATCGCCCCCGTCCCGGAGGGTTGCCACGACAAATGCGCGTCTGCGGCATTGCAAAGCTTGCGAATGGAACGACCATTCGCCGCGCTTTGCGCTTCGCATCCATCGCATTTTCGTGGCAACGCATGGGTGAAATTAGTGTTAACAGGCCCTAATCCGCGGCGGGCGCACTGAAGGCCATCCCCGGGGCGACCGGAATCCTGCGGCGCCGGCCCCGGCCGTGCCGCGTGCCGGAATCCCATGCCGCCGAGGAGGCATGGGAAACCGCCGACGGACGCGTCAGAACTTCAACCGCTCC
>JBJKSP010000180.1:0-3862 GCA_046703865.1 Thiobacillaceae bacterium | reverse complement strand
TCTCCAAGCCCCGTGGCCTGCACCGCATGGTGGTTGAGAAGCCCTTCGGCGAGGACATCGAATCGGCCAAGGTCCTGAACGAGCTGCTCCATCGCTATTTCGAGGAAGACCAGGTCTTCCGGATCGACCATTACCTGGGCAAGGAGACGGTGCAGAACCTGCTGGTGTTCCGTTTCGCCAACACCCTCATCGAGCCCCTGTGGAACCGCAATTTCATCGATCACGTCCAGATCACGGTGGCCGAGAAGGTGGGCATAGACAAGCGGGCCGACTATTACGACCACGCCGGCGCCCTGAGGGACATGATGCAGAACCACCTCATGCAGCTCGTCACCCTGGTGGCCATGGAGCCGCCGCCGGCCCTGGAGGCCGATGCCCTCAGGGACGAGAAGGTCAAGGTGCTGCGTTCCATCCGCTCCATCTCCAAGCGCTCGATCCACGCCCACGCCTTCCGCGCCCAGTACAAGGCCGGTGTGGTGGAGGGACAGCAGGTGCCCGGCTATCAGGACGAACCCGGTGTGGAGCCCAATTCCGTCACCGAGACCTTCGCCGCCGCCAAGTTCTACATCGACAATTGGCGCTGGCGCAACGTGCCCTTCTATCTGCGCACGGGCAAGCGGTTGAAGGAACAGATGTCCATGATCGCCATCCGGCTGCGCCACCCGCCCCAGCAGCTGTTCAGGGAGACCCCCCTGGAGATACTGGAGCCCAACTGGATCGTGCTGTCCATCCAGCCCGAAGAGAGCATGCACATGGAGATCCACGCCAAACAGCCGGGGTTGGGCATGGACACCCGGGTGGTGAGGCTCAACGCCAGCTATCTCAACCCGGACGAAAGTCCCCTGGATGCCTACGAGGCCTTGCTGCTGGACGTCATCGAGGGCGACCGCACCCTGTTCCTGCGTTTCGACGAGGTGGAATGGGCCTGGCGGGTGGTGGACCCCATCCTCAAGTACTGGGCCCAGGAGCGGGACTTCATCCACACCTACCCGGCCGGCACCTGGGGGCCGCTGGAGGCTAACCGGCTGTTCGACTCCGAGGACACGGAGTGGCGCAACGCCGTCTGAGCCGGGGTGCTTAGGCCGGGCAGAGGCCCCGGTAGCCGACCCCCCTGCGCGGCTCGGCCATCATGTCCGCCACGGTGTCGCGCCACTTGAGGTAATGGGCGGTATTCTTGTGGGCTGCGGCATCCTCCGGGGAGGCATAGGCCTCGTAGAGCAGGAACCGGGTGCGGTCGGCGGCGTCCTGAAGGACGTCGAAACGGCGATTGCCGGACTCGCGGACGGAATGCTCGTGGTTCTCGCGGGTGGCCGCGATGAAATCCTCGACGGCTCCGGGCTTGACGGTGACATGGACCAGGGTGACGTGCATGGGGCCTCCTTGCCTGCGGATGGCCGGGATTATGCCGCCAAACCCGCGGCGATCGCCGGCCGTGGGGACAAGGCCACTCTCCATCCAGGGATCATTCGGATGATCTTCGGCACGTACGACCAACACCGCAGGTTTCCCATGCGCAGCCGGACTGCCGTCAGGCTATGGGCGGGCACGTGAAACGGGTTGCAGCCATAGTGCTTCTGTTGGCGTTGGCCCTGGTCTTCGGGGCGCGAGCCGTTCAGGCCGCTGCACGGCTGGCCGATAATCCTTCGCCCTATCTCGCCATGCACGCCTCGGATCCCGTGCACTGGCGTCCTTGGGGGCCTTCGGTCCTGGACGAGGCCCGGCGAAGCCACCGGCTGATCCTGGTTGCTCTGGGCTATTCCGCCTGCTACTGGTGCCATGTGATGCAACGGGAAACCTGGGCGAGTGCAGAGGTGGGCCGGCTGGTGAACCTGTCCTTTGTCCCTGCGCTGGCGGACAGCGAGGTGAATTCCGCCCTGGACGCGGACCTGCAGCGCTTCGCCAGGCGCACCCGAGGCTTGGGCGGATGGCCCCTCACCGTGTTTCTCACCCCCCAGGGCTATCCCCTGTTCGCCATGACCTATGCGCCCAAGGCGGAATTCATGCGCGTGGCCAAGATCCTGGCGAAGCGTTGGGAGCGGGATGGGGACCAATTGGAGGATCTGGCCCGGAGGGCGGCCATCCACAAGCCCCCGGCGGTCATCAAGGATCTGCGCCGGGCCTTCCTGGGTGCGGTGGATGCCCGGGCGGACGTATTTCGGGGCGGTTTCGGCGAGAGCGTCAAGTTCCCCATGGTGCCCCAGCTCGCTGCCCTGCTGGAGCTTCAAAGGCGTTCCCCCGACAAGGATCGGGCCGCCTTCCTGCGCCTGACCCTGGACCGGATGGCCCGGGGCGGCCTGCGCGACCACGTGGCGGGCGGCTTTTTCCGCTACACCGTGGACCCGGACTGGCAACGGCCCCATTTCGAAAAGATGCTCAGCGACAATGCCCAGCTCGCTGTGCTCTATCTGGATGCGGCGGGCATCCTGAAAGCGCCCCCCTACCAGCGCATCGGCCTCCAGACCCTGGATTTCATGCTTGCCGACATGGCGTCCGGGCCGGGTTTCGTGGCGAGCCTTTCGGCAGTGGATGCCCACGGCCGGGAAGGCGGGGCCTATCTTTGGGACAAGCGGACGCTGGCCAAGGTCCTGGGGCCTCGTCTCTATCCGGTGGCGGCGCGGGTTTGGGGATTGGACCAGGCAACGGGACTCGGAACGGGCTATCTGCCCCAGGAGGAGCGGTCGCCGCGGCCGGACGAAGTCAAAGCGCTTGCGGAGTCCCTGGCACGGCTGCGCTCGGCGCGCGCTTTCCGCAGCATTCCACGCGACGACAAACTGCTCGCGGGCTGGAACGGTCTGGCCCTGGCCGCTTTCTCCGCAGCTTACCGGCAGGGCCTGTCTTACCGGGAGGCGGCCGGCAGGCTGTTCCGCCTGCTCAGCGGGCGGCTTTGGGATGGCCATCGCCTGCTCAAGGGGCTTTCCGGCGGGATGCCAATACAAGGAGCGGATCTGACGGACTACGCCCAGGTCGCCTGGGGTGTGGCCCGCTATGCCTCGGCGAGCGGAAAACCGGAGGCCCGCCGGTTCTTGGACACCCTGCTGGCCCAAACCTGGCGCCGCTTTTACGATGGCACGGATTTCCGTATCGAGGAGCACGGGCTTGGGACCCTCACCCCGGCTGATCCATGGGAGGATGGGGCCGTGTCCGCCCCCGCCGCGACCATCGTGCGCTTGACTCTGGATCACGGCACGGTCCGACTCAGGAGACAGGCAGCCAAAGCGCTCGATCAAGCCTCGGCCTCGGGTGACCCGCTCCTTTACGCCAGCCTGGCGGTACTACGGAACTAAGGCGTGATAACACGCCCTAGCCCCTATTCGTCCTCCGCGTTGTGCTGCATCACGGGGCGTTTCCCTACCCTGACCATGAGCTTCATGTTGGCGTGATTGCGATGGAACTGCAGCGCGGCCATCTTGCCCGGGGGCAGGGCGGCGATGAGATTGAGCAGTGAAGAGGAATCGCGCACTGTTTTCCCGTTCACGGCGGCCAGCACGTCACCCGGCCGGATGCCGGCCCGGTCCGCGGGGCCTCCCCGCAACACGCCGGCAATGAGTGCGCCCTTGGTCCCTTTCAGACCGAAGGACTCGGCGATTTCCGGGCTGATGTCCTGGACCTCGATGCCCACCCAGCCGCGGATGACCGAACCATGGGCGATGATCTGTTCCATGACCTGTTTGACGATGGAGACCGGGATGGCGAAGCCGATTCCCAGGTTGCCGCCTGATCGGGAGAAGATGGCCGTGTTGATCCCCACCAGGTCGCCGTTGGCGTCCACCAGGGCGCCGCCCGAGTTGCCGGGATTGATGGCCGCATCGGTCTGGATGTAGTTCTCGAAGGTGTTGATGCCCAGGTGGCTGCGTCCCAGGGC
>JBJKSP010000179.1:0-5100 GCA_046703865.1 Thiobacillaceae bacterium | reverse complement strand
GCATGAAACAGCGCGCTCTCGTTTTGGCGCTTATCACTTCAGGCTTGGGGCTTCCGGGCCTGGTCCACGCCGCTGAGAACTGTGCCCAGATGTTCGTGTATTCGGTCACCCAGTTCTGCCGCCTGCTGCCCACCGGCCAGCCCCAATGCCAGCCGGTGGGGATGGTCGGGCCGGCGCCGAGTTGTCGTAAGCCTGGACTGGAATCCCTCACGCCGGTGCCGCTCTCGCCCCCGGTAGTGCAGGCCCCCTCCCCGGGGCCTTACCCCTTTGCCTTCAACCCCTATCTCCATCCGAACTACCCGGGTTATAGCCCCCCGCCGATGCCCACCCTGCCTGTGCGTCCCTGGCCGGTGCCTACCAGTGCGCCGACGACCGGCCCGGCCCCCGCTGCCGCACCCCAGGTCCCGGCCGTGGTTGCCGGTCCGGTCTCCCCCGGGCCCGCCGGCCAGGCTTCACCTGCGCCCGTTGTGCCGTCCACGAGTGCGATCCCTTCGTCCGCAGCAGTACCGACCGCGACGGCGCCGGCGCAAACATCGCCCCCCGCACCCGCCCTCGCCAAGACGAAGGCTACTGCGGCCACACCGCCCGAGACGGCCGATGCCCTCACCCATTTCGCCTTCGACAGCGCCGCCCTGACGCCTGCAGGGCGCGCCGTGCTGGATGCCTGGCTTGCCCATGCACCCAAGAACAAGGATGTCCGCATCACGGGCCACGCGGACCGGCTCGGCCCCGTCCCTTACAACATGAACCTCTCGCTCCGCCGCGCAGTGAGCGTGATGCTCTACCTGACGAAGAAAGGCCTGGCAACGAACCATGTCGAGCTGTTCGCCAGGGGCGAGGCCGATCCCGTCAAGAGTTGTCCGGGCGGTCCCACCCCCGCGACGAAGAAGTGCCTCGCACCCAACCGCCGGGTGGAGGTCGATCCGAAATAAGGCGACCCAATAGGGGGAAATTCCACACCCTGATCCCTTTCACCAAAACCAATCAAGGAAACCCCATGCCCGCCTTCAAGTCTTTCAGCGTCCTGACAGCCGTCACCCTCCTCGCCCTCCTTACCACTGCCTCCGCCGGCGCGAGCGACTTGCCCAAGCGCAAGTCAGGACTGTGGGAAATCAAGATGGAAAGAAGCGGTTCCGTCGGCACGCCGATGCGCGGTCCCATGATCCTGAAGATATGCGTGGATCAGCACAAAGACGACCTCATCGGTCAGCGGGCCAAGGACATGGAGAAAGAAGTCCGCAAGCACTGTTCCAAGATGGAGACGAAGCATACGGGACAGACCATCGTGGTCGATTCCGTATGCGATATGGCAGGGGCCAAGGTCACCTCGCACAACGTGATCAGCGGCAACCTCTCCAGCGCGTACCACATGGAAAGCACCGTCAGCGCCGACCTGCCCAACCTGGGCAAACGCACCCGCAACATGGTGATCGACGGGAAATGGCTGGGGCCCTGCGCACCCGGCCAGGCGCCCGGCTCCATCGTGTCCATCTCCGGCATGTCCCCGCGCGGGAAAATTCAGATCGATGCGAAGACGATGGAGAGAATCCGGCACATGCAGCAGGAGCAGGCCCAAACCATGCACCGCTGATCAGGCGGCACTTCCCTCTCCGTCTTGGCGAGAGGGCAGTGCCTTGCTGCGGGGGCCCGACCTAAGCGGCAGGCGTCGCGGGCGTCTTTCCGCCCTTGAGCCGCGCAAGGCTTTCCTGGGCGATCTCCCGCACCTCGGCATCTTCGTCCCCGAGGCGGGGCTCCAGCCAGGGCCGTGCCGCGGGAGCGCCGCTCAAACCCAGGTAGTGGCAGGCGTCGGCCCGCACCCTGGGATCGGGATCGACCGAGAGTTCGCCCAATTGCGGCACCAGGGCCAACAGGGGAGGCCGGCCCGCGAATTCCTCCAGCACCGCCCCCGCCCCCAGGCGCACGTTGAGACTGGCCTCGGCATTGGCGACGATGGGCAACAATGCGGCCAGCGCGGCGGGCTCCCTGCGCACACGGTCCAGGACGTCCGCCAGGTCGCCGTCCTTGAGCAGGGCGTGGAAATAGTCCGCCAGGGCGGTCCGGCTGCCCGCCTTGGCCGCCCATTCCTCCAGTTCCTGCCGGGAGCGCAGGCCGGCAAGGTCGAAAGGGCCGATCCGGACCCAGGGCACCGAGCGGACGCCGAATTCCCCGGCGGCCTCCGGGTGCTGCTCCAGGTTGATGACGGTCAGCCGGCCCACCGCGCCACCCTTGACCATGTCCGCCAGGCTGGCCAGGACCGCCGGGCAGTTGGGGCAGTGGGTGGAGAGCAACAACAGGGCATCGGGGGGCGTAGCGTCGGACGGCGTGGTGTTGGGCATAACGTATGGCGTGGGGGAACGGAGGAACAAGTTAGCTTATCCGAACCGGGCCTCCAAGGCAGCGCCGGGACGTGTCGCCGGTGGCAGGCCCGTTCCCTGTTGGCCGGTGATCCCCTCGGCGATGCACGGAGGCACTGCACCCGTGATGCCGGGGCTGTCATCGAGGCGTCGCCCGGAATGGCCGACGCGAAGTCGGTGTTACTTCTTCTTGCCCTTGCGGCTGCCCATCAGGGCGAGTGCGACGACCACCCCTGCCACGAGCAGGCTCAAGGTGTCGGTCTCAGGAACCCCAGGGTCGGTGGCAGCCATCGCGGGTGTCGCCGCGAACAAGAACACAAGCATCGATATCAGAGTACGCATGACGATCTCCTTCTAGGCGGACTAGCCTCATGGAGCATCCTCTAGCCAATGTCATGCATGAACCATGCCTGATTCATCAATGCCTTGATTAATAAGCATTAACAAATCCGTATAGGTTGCCGGCGAGGGGCGCTTGCCTGACGGGCTGTAAAGCCGGTCGACACAGCCGGCCGAGAAATCGTCGTCCTGCCCACGGCAACCACGCAATCCGGGCGGCCCCGTCCTCCGCCCTCAGCCCTGCCCACCCCTGCGCATCACCCCACCCGCCTCCGCAGGCCCGCTGCCATGGCTGATGGGCTGGTCCAGCTCCGGCGGCACCGGACGGCCCAGCAGCGCATAGAGCCCCTTGAGTTTGGCCCGGAACAGGCGGTCGAAGGCCTCCACGCTCTCCCGGGGATTGTGGTCGCCGAACCACCAGAACCAGTCCGAGCTTTCGCAGGAGCGCAGCTGAATCTCGGCCTGGACGGCAGCCTCACCGGAAAGCGTCCCCTGCCTCGTGACCTCGTCGTAGGCGGCCTTGGCGGCGCACAGCAGGTCCCAGGCACGGTTTTTGTCGGCGTCGCCCATCCAGGTGGTGAGGTCTCCGTAGACCCAGCTCCCGGCCACCAGGTGAGGCAGTTCGCCCACCCGTTCCGGGTGCTTTTCCAGGTATTCGGAGAAGGTGGTGGGCCGGATGTCCGGATGGCCGGCCAGGGCCTCGTAGAGTTCGGACAGGAAGTACCAGCCGTTGTAGGGGTAGTAGTCCCAGGCATTTTCGCCGTCCAGGATCACCGCCACCACCGGGTCCGGTCCGGGGGCCATGTGGTAGCGGTCTTCCAGGGTGTGCAGGAAATGCCGCACGGCGTCCCGTGCGAACCAGCCCTTGTATTCGAAGCCGATGAAATCTGACAGGGTATCGTCCCGGAAGAAGCAGACGGTGGCGCAGCCGGGCAGCCGATAGGGTCGGCTCAACCATTGGCAGGGCCGGGAGAGGTCCAGTTCCGAGGCCTTGAGGCTGTTGCGCAACACGCCCTCTCCGCTGGCCACCCAGGCGGTGCCCGCTTCGCAGAAAAGCCTCAGCACGGGCGCCGAGACGCCGCCTTCCGCAGGCCAGTAACCCTTGGGCGCGGCCCCGAAGTGGTCGGCGTGAGTGGACACGGCGGCGCGGATGTGGGCATGCAGGCGTTCGGCCCCGCCGGGATAGGCGGCTGAGGCCGGCAGGGGCAGACCGGGCCGGGCCTCCCGTGCGGCCTGGAAATCCACCAGCAGCGGCGCGATGGGATGACTGTGTGGGGTGGTGGAGAGCTCGATGCGGCCCTGCTCGGCAAGGGCCCTGTAGCGCGGTACCAGACCGGCGATGATGCGCCCGATCAGGTCAAACAACCGGCGCCGCTCATCTAGGCCATAGCCACTGCTCTTCTTGAGCATTTCGAGGATCCAGGGTTCGGCACGGCGCACGCTCTCGCCGGTCCAGGCCAGGTGATACCACATGACCAGATCCGCCAGATACCGCCCGCTCAGGTACTCCAGACCGGCCCCCTCGTCCTCCAGGGCCTGTGTGCCCAGGGCCTGCAGGCGCTTGAATCCCGCGAAGGGCTCCAGCATGGTGGGCGGATTCAGATGGAAGCAGCGTTCCAGCAGGATGCGCCGTTCCTCTCGTCCCAGCCGGTCCGGGTCAGGGTCGATCAGACTGGCCAGAAGAGGGTCGCGGACGTCGCCTTCGCGGAACTGCCTGGCGTAGTCGTCCAGCTGTTCCAGCAGGATGGGCACGAAATTGACCACCGCCCGCATCTCGGGGGCCGCCTCCAGGTGCGCCGCCATGTCGGCGTAATCCTTGATGGCGTGCAGGTAAGTCCAGGGCAGGAAGTAGCGCCCTTCCTCGGTGCGGTAATCGGGTTGGTGGAAGTGCCAGCAGAGGATCAGGTGGAGCATCGCGGACGGCCAAATACTAGTCGCAGTCGGCCGATTCTACCCGACCCTCGCTACTTGCCGCGCGCTATCTGAATTGATGCAACGGCTGCCCCAGCATCTCCGGCGTGACCAGGGTCACGCCCCGGTCGGTGACGTAGAAGCGCTGTCGGTCTTCCTCGCGGTTGACGCCGATGGCCATGCCGGGCGGGATCTTGCAGCCCTTGTCGATGACCACCTGCTTGAGCACCGCACCCTGGCCGATGCTCACGTCCGGCAGCACCACCGCCTCTTCCAGATAGGCCCCTTCGGACACGCGGACGTTGGAGAACAGCACCGAGCGCCGCACCATGGCGCCGCTGATGATGCAGCCGCCGGAGACCATGGTGTCCACGGCCATGCCGCGGCGGTGGTCCTGGTCGAAGATGAACTTGTCCGGCGGCAGCTGTTCCTGGTTGGTCCAGATGGGCGAGGCCTTGTCGTAGAGGTTGAGTTCCGGCGTCACGGTGGGCAGATC
>JBJKSP010000178.1:0-2628 GCA_046703865.1 Thiobacillaceae bacterium | reverse complement strand
GTTCCACACCCCGGATGAGCTGTGCCATCTGCCCGTCGGTCAGGCCGCCCAGAATGCGCACGGCATACTCACGCTCTATTTCGTAGCGGGGGTGGGCAAGGCGGTTGGCCAGCTCGCCGCTGGTGGTGAAGATGAGCAGGCCCTCCGTGTTGAAATCGAGCCGTCCGACGGAGACCCAGCGCGCACCCCGGATGCGCGGCAACCGGGCGAAGACGGAGGGACGGCCTCCAGGGTCATCCCTGGACACGATCTCCCCTTCCGGTTTGTGGTAGAGGAGGACCTTGGGCCGTGGGGGATTCCAGGGCAGTTTCACGGCGCGGCCGTTGACCCTGACCACATCCCCGGGCCCGACCCGATCACCCACCCCGGCGGGTCTGCCGTTGATGCTCACGCGGCCGGTGGCGATCAGGACCTCCATATCCCGCCTCGAACCCAGACCGGCCATGGCCAGCATCTTGTGCAGCTTCTCGCTGGCAGGCACGGGTGGGATGTTTTTCGGCGGATGTCTCACTGGGCTGGAACGCGGCACGGCTGGACCGTCACTCCATGGCCGGCAACGTGTCCGGAATGTCGTCCCGAGCCACTTCGGGCAACGGTGGCAATTCGGACAGGGCGCGCAGGTTGAGATCGCTCAGGAAGCGCCGGGTGGTCGCGTACAGTGCAGGCCGACCGGGCACGTCCCGGTGTCCCACGACCTCGATCCAGCCGCGCTCCTCGAGTGTCCGGATGATCTGAGTGTTCACGGCCACGCCGCGCACCTCCTCGATGTCGCCTCGGGTGACGGGCTGTCGGTAGGCGATGATGGCCAGGGTCTCCAGCACGGCCCGGGAATACTTGGGCGGCTTTTCCGGATGGAGCCGTTCGATGAAAGGCTGGAATTCAGATCGGGTCTGAAAGCGCCAGCCTTCCGCCACGCTGCTCAGTTCAACCCCGCGATCCTGCCAGCCGGCCCTGAGTTCCTCCAGGGCGCGACGGAGCATATCCGTTCCCAGATCCTCGTCGAAGACACGTTTGAGTTCCGCCAGGGTGAGCGGGACGGGGCTGGAGAGCAGAACGGTCTCCAGCACCCGTTTCACGTCTTCCAGGTTATTGATCGGCACCGGCATGGGCGAGTCGTGCGTGGATGGGGGCGAAAGGGGCGTTCTGGACGACCTCGATCAGCCGTTCGCGCACCAATTCCAGCAGGGCCAGAAAGGTGACGAGCAGTTCCGATCTACCAGCCCCTTCGGGGAAGAGATCGCTGAACAGGGTATATCCCCTTTCCTGCAGGGCCTTGAGGATGCGGCTCATATGTTCCCGCACCGAGAGTTCCTGCCTGCCCACACGGTGGTGCCGGTTCATGGAGGCCCGCTTGAGGATTTCCTGCCAGGCTGCCGCCAGGTCCCCGGGATGGACCTGGGGCAGGCGTTCCGATGCCAACCTTTCCAGATGGACATTCACGGACACGAAGTCCCTGCCCAGCTGGGGCTGCGCGTCCAGGTTTTGGGCCGCAAGCCTCATGCGCTCATACTCCAGCAGGCGTCGCACCAGTTCAGCGCGCGGGTCGTGGTCCTGGTCCTGCTCTGCCTTCTCCGGTCTGGGCAGCAGCACGCGGGACTTGATCTCGATGAGCATGGCGGCCATCACCAGGTATTCCGCCGCCAGTTCCAGCCGATGGCGGCGCATGGCTTCCACATACTCCACGTACTGGCGGGTCAGCTCCGCCATGGGGATGTCCAGGACGTTGATGTTGTTGCGGCGGATCAACCATAGCAGGAGGTCCAGAGGACCTTCGAAGGCGTCGAGGATGACCTCCAAGGCATCGGGCGGGATGTAGAGGTCCCTGGGCAGGTCGAGCCAGGGCTCACCCAGGACCCGGGCCATGGGTTCCGAGGCAGGGGATAGGATCGGGACCTCGGGGTTCACGATCCGAACACCAGCCGGACGGCCTCACGGTAGTGCTTCACGAAATGGACATCCAGTCCTGCCCGGACAAAGTCCGGCAAACGCTGAAAGTCCGGCTGATTGGCCGCCGGCAGGATCAGTTCATGGATGCCTACCCGCTTGGCGGCGATGACCTTTTCCCGGATGCCACCCACCGGCAACACCTGTCCGGTGAGGGTCAGCTCGCCGGTCATGGCCAAGGGCCGGTCCACCTTTTCGTTACGGGCCAGGGACAGGAGGGCCGTGGCCATGGTAATCCCGGCGCTGGGACCGTCCTTGGGGGTGGCGCCTTCGGGCACGTGCAGATGCACGAAGGCGGCGTCGAAGAATTTCGAGTCGCCCTTGTAGGGTTTCAGGTGACTGGAGATGTAGCTGTAGGCGATCTCCGCCGATTCCTTCATCACCTCGCCCAGCTTGCCCGTGAGCTTGAATCCCCGGTTCAGGGTGTGCACCTTGGTCGCCTCGATGGTCAGGGTGGCGCCGCCCAGGGGTGTCCAGGCCAGGCCGGTGACCACGCCCACGCCGGTGGCGGGTTTTTCCGGGGTGTAGGGAGGCTCGGGGATAAAGGTCTCCAGGTTGTCGGTGGTGACCGACACCCGTTGCGTCTCCTTGCGCACGATCTTCACCACGGCCTTCCGGATCACCTTGCCCAGATTCATCTCCAGCTGGCGCACCCCGGCCTCACGGGCATAGCCTTCGATGATG
>JBJKSP010000177.1:0-3269 GCA_046703865.1 Thiobacillaceae bacterium | reverse complement strand
GCCCAGGAAGGGTTTGTCCAGGATCAGCCGGGTCCGGGCGGCGGCGAGCTTGGTCTCCAGGGCGCCCATGTCGGGGGCGGTGGGTGGAGTGCTGTGGGCGGACATGTCTTCCGGCTTACCGCTCACCGCCCGTGGGTTTGAAGTCGTAGAGCATCAATTCCGCCACGCTGTTGGCCCATTCCACGAATTCCGGTACGGCGAAAAGGGGCTTGCCCACGGCTCGGTGCAGGTCCGTGACCAGCATCACCCCCATCTCTCGCTGGGGAAAGCGGCGGGCGTATCTGAGGATGTTGGAGAGCTTGTCCGAGGCGCCGGCGGACTCCCTGGCCCGCCTGACCAGGGCGGCGGCCACGCCGTACTGCAGGTCGATCCCCCTGGGCACGCCCACCTCAGTCCCGGCCAGGATGGCCTCGATGTCGGGCAGGTTTTCCATATTGTCGATGAAGGCCTTCAGCTCCACGCCGCAGGCCTGGCCCACACAGGCCTGCAGGGCGTCGGTCAGCAGGTCCGGTCGGTCGGTGAACTTGGCCAGTGCCCGGTGGGCGTATTCCCAGGACCTGGGACTGGGGAAGGCCACGGGATTGTGGGCGGGGTCGTAGCTGAACAGCAGGTCCGGGCGAAAGCGCAGGAAGCCCAGGATGCGCTCGTCGATGCCGGCATCCAGGGCCCAGCCGATCCAGTCGTCCAGGTTGGGTTCCACCTCGTAATGGGTGAAGCGGTTGGCCAGGGGGGCAGGCATGGCGTAGGTGACGCCGCGGTCGCCCTGGCGGTTGCCGGCGGCGAAGATGGCCCAGCCCTCCGGGATGACGTATTCCCCCAGGCGTCGGTCCAGGATCAGCTGGTAGGCGGCGGCGGACACGGTGGGCGGGGCGGCGTTGATCTCGTCCAGAAACAGGATGCCTTGCGGCCCGTGTCGGCCGGTGTCGGGCAGCATGGCCGGCACGGACCACTCCACGTTGTCACCCTTGCGGAAAGGGATGCCACGCAGGTCCGTGGGCTCCATCTGGGACAGGCGGATGTCGATTAAAGGGACTTCGCGTTTGGTAGCGATGCCGGCGATGATCTGAGACTTGCCCACGCCGGGGGGGCCCCAGAGCATGACGGGTGTGTGCTGCCCATGGGTGCAGCTCAGGAATTCTCGGTCGAGTATGGTTTCGATGTGGGAGGGACGCATTTCAAAGGGCTTTCTTGCTTGTCATCTATCCATCAGTTCGTTTCCGGCCTTGCCGGCGGCGCTTTCCAGACGGGCCGCCACCAGGGCGGCGCTGAGCCGTCTGGGATCCATCACCCGGGGCAGGAGGTGGTGTATCCGCGCCAGCCAGGCGGGCTGGTCGTGGGCCGCGAGTTCCAGACGGATCCGGATCGCATCGGTCAGATCCGGCAAGAGGAGCAGGATCGGCGCCAGTGAAAGATGATAATCGTTAATAACCGACTGTTCCAGTCGGATATTCCAGCTTTCCCTCACCAGGAGCTCGGGGAAGGCGTCCTTTTCCAGGATACGTCCTCTCCAAGGGGCCTCCAGGCGCAGTCCGGCGAGGCCCTCGCCGCCGCCGTCGGGCAGGCGCTTGAACCACTGGGCGGCCGGATAGGGGCGAGCGGCCCGGTTCACGATGCGGGCCAGGATGTCCCGGTGCCTGGGGGGGCTGCGCAGATCGGCGTCCCGGATCGCCATGGTGGGTGAGATGAAGCCGGTGTAGGACAGGACGAAGGGATACCACTCGGGATCGACGCGACCGGCACGGTGGGCGCTGGGGCGTTCGGTGGCCAGCAGGGCCAGGGGCAGGCCACGCTCCTTGTCCAGCAGCCACAGTTCCAGGGAGTCCGCGCAGGGGAAGGGCAGCGGGGGGCGCTGTTCCAGGGCGGACAGTAGTGCCTGGGGGATGTTCCGTCCGGTCCGGAGCCCCGCGCCGTCCATCCAGATGCCCGTGGGTCGCGGTCGACCGTCACCGTTCCGCAGATACCACACATGACCATCGTAAGTAAGCGCATGGGCATCGCCGGTGTCGACTATGTGAGCGACCCCGCGATAGGGGTTCACGCGTCTGAGGGCGTAGCAGCGAGGCGGGGCGTCGGGTCGGTCCACGGCAAATCCTCCGGCTGCGGCTGGCCCGGAAGCTAGGGGAATGAACGGGGGTGGATGCACTTACTCCGGAAGCGTGTTTTTGCTACCTTCGGTCAAAATCGGGACCGAAGTCAATGATGAAATACTGCAGCCAGTGCGGCACACCTCTCAGCCACAGGATACCCCCGGGGGACAACCGCCCCCGCTACGTCTGCGACGCATGCGGCGTCATCCATTATCAGAACCCCAAGATGGTGGTGGGCTGCATTGCGGAATGGGAGGACAGGGTCCTGCTCTGCCGCCGGGCCATCGAACCCAAATACGGTCTCTGGACCCTGCCCGCCGGATTCATGGAAAACGGGGAGACCGCCGCCGAGGGCGCCATGCGGGAGACGCTGGAAGAGGCGGGCGCCCGGGTGGAGATCATCGATCTCTACAGCCTGATCAGCCTGCCGGATATCAGCCAGGTCTATCTGTTATATCGGGCCCGGCTGCTGGACCTGGACTACACCCCGGGCGAGGAAAGCCTGGAGGCGACCCTGTTCCTGGAGCAGGACATCCCCTGGGAGCAGATCGCCTTCCGCACCGTGCACAACACCCTGGACCATTACTACGCCGATCGCCGAAGCGGCACCTACCGGCTGCACCTGGGCAACATCTACCACCGCAATCGCTGAACGGGGGGCGGATAGGGCGGGGTCTGAGTCAACTCGACTTGCCGCTCACCGCTCACCGCTCACCGCTCACCGCTCACCGCTCACCGCTCACCGCTCACCATCTCATCCAGCGGTCATAAAGACGTTCATGCGCCGAACGAAGGCCGCCGGGTCGGCCAGTTGCCCGCCGTCCAGCAGCACGGCCTGGTCGAGCAACAGGCAGGCCAGGTCGGCGAAACGATCGCCCGGTTCGGCTTCAAGCCGCTTGACCAGGGCATGGCCGGGGTTCACCTCCAGGATGGGCTTGGAGGCAGGGGACTCCTGACCCAGGGATTTGAGCATGCGGGCCAGGTGGGCGCTCATGTCATGCTCGTCGGCCACCAGACAGGCGGGGGAGTCGACGAGGCGGTGGCTGATGCGGACATCCTTGACGCTGTCCTTCAGGCTCTCCTTGAGCCTCTCTACCAGGGCCTGGGCCTCTTCCAATTTGGCGGCCTCGGCATCTTCCTTCGCCGCGGCCTCGTCCGGTTTCACGCCGGGCAGGTCCAGGT
>JBJKSP010000176.1:0-4846 GCA_046703865.1 Thiobacillaceae bacterium | reverse complement strand
TCCATCCCCCCCGCGTCCCGCACCACGGTCAGATAGAGGGTCTCGCCGGCCTGGACCGTGAAACCCAGGTTGACCGGGCCGTACTGGTATCGCCTGCCGTTGACGATGGTGGCGTTGAGCCGGGGGTTGGCCTGGATGACCCGGGCCAAGCGCCAGGCCAGCAGGGAAAGCAGGGGACTGAGCATCAGCTTGTGCTGCTTCGCGTAGTCGGCCGCATAGGCCTCCCAGGCGGCCGGATCGTATTCCTGCTCCAGATAGGTGGCCGCAGCGTGGTCCCGATGCCAGGAGACGGTGATGAGCATGCCCCGCTCTTCCGCCGTCAGGTCCTGCAATTCCCCGGGCACGTCCGGGACGCCCTCCTGGGCTTCGACGGCCACGGCGGGCGTGCTGTCCCTGCGCCGGATGCCATGGGCGGCCATGTAGGCCTCCACGTCGGCCACGGTGAGACGTTCGCCCGAGGCGGGCACGGCGGCGGCATCCAGCCCCAGCTCCCTGAGCATGGCCCGGGCCTTGGCGGTAGGCCGCCCGCCGGTGCCCCCGCCCTCGGCGGCCGCCGGTGCCGCGACGGTCTCGGGCACGGCCTCGTCGGGCGTCTCGCCCAGCCAAAGGATGACGGTGCCCACGGCCACCCTGTCGTCCACCTCGCACATGAGCTTGAGCACATAGCCCTCGCGCTCGGCCTCGGCCTCGACGATGGCCTTGTCGGTCTCCACGTCGGCCAGGATGTCGCCCTTGTGCACGAAGTCGCCGACGCCCACCCGGAAATTGACGATCTGGACGACGTCGTCGTTGTTGTTCACGCGCGGTGCATGGACGGGGAAAGCCATGGTCATTCCTCTGGAAGATTCAAGGATGTATCCATATCAATAAAGACTGTCCAAAATCTCTTCGATCAACCGGTCCTCGTCCGGCAGGATCTGGCGCTCCAGGCTGCGGGCGGAGGCGATGGGTACCGGCGGGGTGCCGATACGCACCGCACGCCCCGTGTAGCCGGCCTCCAACAGACAGGCGGCGATCTCCGCCCCGACGCCGAACTCGTGGTGGGATTCCTCCACGATCACCACCCGCTGGTGGGCCATGAGGCGGGCCAGCAGGGTGCGTCTGGGCAGGGGCGAGAGCAGTGCGGGTACGACGATCTCGGTGATGAGTTCCTCTTCTTCCTCCAGGCGGGCCACCGCCTTTTCCACCACGGGCAGCATGCCGCCATAGGTGACGATGGCCAGGTCCGCATCGGCGGCGCGGCGCAGTAGGGTGGGAAAGAGGTGGGCGGCGAGGTCGTCCGGGTCGGACGCCAGGACCTCGTAGCCGGCGCCGTCCTGGACCTGACCGTAGAGCAGCTTGTGTTCCAGGAACAGTGTGGGATAGGGCCAGCGCCGGGCGGCGTCCACCAGCAACCGGGCTACGTCGTGGCGATGGCTGCCGTAGAGCACGGTCAGGCCCGGCACCGAGGTGAAGACGTTCTCGGGGCTCTGGCTGTGGGTGGGCCCATAGCCGCGCCTGCCGCCGGAGGGGGTGCGCACGATCAGCGGCACGGACACCTCGGGGAACACCCCCGGAAATTTCACCGCGTGGTTGTAAAGCTGGTCCATGCACAGGCTGAGGAAGTCCGCGAACATGACCTCCAGGATGGGCCGGTGTCCGTCCATGGCCAGCCCGATGGCGGCACCGGTGATGCCCGCCTCGGAGATGGGCGTGGAGATGACCCGGCCCGGAAAATCCGTGGACAGGCCCTGGGTGACCTTGAACGCCCCGCCGTAGGGATCGTGCAGGTCCTCGCCCAGCAGCAGGGTGTCGGGATGGTGCTCCAGGAGATGGCGCAGGGCCGCGTTGAGGGCCAGACGCACGTTGGCGCCGGGGGCCACCGACGGATATTCCGACGTTGACCGGCTCTCTCCGGCGCGGTCGAAGATGTGTTCCGGGGCCTCGTCGCGCAGGGCCTCGGGGGAGGCGTTGGCCACCTCGCGCAGGGTTTCCATGAAGCCTGCATTGCGCGCCTCGATGGCGGCACGTGTGTCCTCGGGCAGCTGCCGGCCCAGGGCGGCCAGGGGGTCACGGGCGTGGATGGCGGCCACCTCCTCCGCGTCGCGCAGGTCGTCGCCCTTGGAATGGGGACCCATGCGGCGGGTGTCGATGACCAGGAAGCCCGGTCGCCGCCCCGAGCGCACCGCCTGAACCACCGCCTCCGCCTGCTCGAAAAAGTCCGGGGCGTCGTCGGACAGCCGCCAGGTGTCCAGGCCGAAGGCCGCGCCCCGGGCCGGGATGTCGCCGCCTATGGTGTGGGCGGTGTAGGTGGTCTGGGCGATGCCGTTGTTCTCCACCACGAAGAGCATGGGCGCCGACCAGATGGAGGCCAGGTTCATGGCCTCGTAGAGCAGCCCCTCGCCCAGGGTGCCGTCGCCGATCATGGCGGCCACCATCGCGCCGCTGCCGCGCAGCCTGCGGGCCAGGGCCAGGCCGGCGCCGATGCCGGTCATGCCGCCCTGCACGCCGTTGGAATGGAAATGCCGCCAGACCAGGTGCTGGCTGCCGCCCCGGCCGCCGCACACCCCCGCCTCCCGGCCCATGATCTCGGCCACCAGGCCCAGAAAGTCCCCGGAATAGGTCATGAAATGGCCATGATTGCGGTGGTTGGACAGGACCGCGTCGTCCGGATGGGTGAGTGCCCTCACCACCGCCATGGCGCACAGCTCCTGTCCCAGGCAGGTGTGGGTGGTGCCGGACACCAGGCCGCGGGAGAACTGATCCAGGATCAGTTGCTCGGTGGACCGGATCAGATGGCCGTAGGCGTACAGGGCCTCTGGCACCCGAGGAATCACGGGGCGCCCGTGGGCGTCGCGCTCAACGCCCGGGATGGCCATGGCGGGGCGGATCAGGGGGGCATCCTGCTGCAGCATGGGGAGGTTCGCTCGGTGTCTGTCTCGATCAATCGTAATGAGCAAAATCAATGCCACACGCTGCCATGCCGCACGATGAAGGTGCCGTGTCTAGCAATGGCGGCTGATGTTGGGGCGGCGGCGGAACTGGCGAGTCTTCCACAACGCAGGTAGCGACACAGCGAGCGCTAGCTTAACCCAGTTCCACGCCCGTTTGTGTTAACTTCCGCCGGATACTACAGCCTCCCGCGCCCATGGCCCTGCCCAAACTCGAACCCATACAGGACCGGGACCTGCCCGAGTTCTGCGCCTTCCTGCACGACCATCTCAATCCCAGCCATCCCCCCGATGTGTGGGCCCGGGCCTTCCAGCAGTCCTGGGGCGTGGAAAAGCCCAATAACGGTTTTTTCATCCGGAACGATCAGGGCCACATCGTGGGCGGCATCGGCGCCATCTACGCCCAATATCCGGTGCGGGGCAAGCTGGAGCGCTTCTGCAACATCACCAGCTGGGTGGTGCTGGACGAGTACCGGACCCAGAGCATGCGCCTGGCCATGGCCGTGGTGTCCCAGCCGGGCTACCACTTCACCGACCTGTCGCCCACCGCGGTGGTGGAGCAATCGCTCAAATTCCTCAAGTTCAAGCCCATGGACGAACGGCGCACGGTCCTTTTCAACCTGCCGGCCCCCCATCAACGTCTTGCCGGAATTCGCGTCGTGGATGATCCGGAACGCCTCGACAGGGCAGTGGACAAGGAATCCGCCAAGTTCTACTGGGATCACCGCCATTTCCCCTGGCTGAGCTTCCTGGCGGTGGGAAAACGGGGCAAATGGAGCCTGGTGGTGTACAAGAAAGCCACGCTGAAGCACCTGCCCAGCGCCGAGATCGTGGGCTTCACCCATCCGAGGAACTTCCTGAACTGTCTGCCGGTACTCGGCTGCCACTTCCTGCTGCGGGGCATGGCCACCACCCGGGTGGAATCCCGCCTGCTGCCGGGCAAGCCGGCCTGTCCCCACAAGACCCTGTCCGGTTATCGCCACAAGGTGTACCGCAGCGACACGCTGGGCGAGTCGGATATCCAGAACCTCTACTCGGAATACGTGGCCCTTGACCTTTGACCCTCCCCGTCAACTCATCCGGCTGCCTGCCGAGACACAGCCGATCCTGTCCGTGGTCATCCACACGGAGGAGGAGTTCGACTGGGACAGGGACCACGACCGGGCCGCCACCACGGTGGAGCATATGCGCCACATCGGCCGTGCCCAGGAGGCCTTCGACGCCTTCGGGATCATGCCCAACTACGTCGTCGACTACCCCATCGCCGCCCAGCCCCTGGCCTACGAACCCCTCCGGACCTACCAGGATGAAGGCCGGGCGCTGATCGGCGCCCACCTGCACCCCTGGGTCTCGCCGCCCTATGACGAGGTCCTGTCTCGGCCCAACACCTATCCCGGCAACCTGCCCCGGGAACTGGAACACGAGAAGCTGCGCGTCCTCACCGAAAACATCGCCGCCAACTTCGGCCGTCGGCCCCTCACCTATCTGGCCGGGCGCTACGGCAACGGCCCCAACAGCACCGCCATCCTGGAGGACCTGGGCTACGAGGTGGACATCAGCGTGGCCCCCCCCATCAACTACGATGCCGACGGAGGCCCCGATTATTCCGGCTTCACCGCCGATCCCTTCTGGTTCGGGGGACACCGTCGCATGCTGGGCCTGCCCGGCGGCGGGGGGTATGCCGGCTGGATGAAAAAGGCGGGCAGCCCTTTCTATGACCTCATCACCCACCGGTCCTTGCGCTGGGCGCACCTACCGGCCATCACCTCCCGGCTCAGGGCCTTCGAACGCATCCGCCTGTCACCGGAGGATTACACCCTGCCGGAGATGCAACGCCTCACCCGGTCCATGCTGGATGAAGGCCAGCGCATCTTCGTGTTCAGCTTCCACTCGCCATCCATCCATCCCGGCTTCAC
>JBJKSP010000175.1:0-3577 GCA_046703865.1 Thiobacillaceae bacterium | reverse complement strand
ACCAGGGCGAACCACAAGAGTCCGTAGCGCATCAGCTCGTCCTGCCAGAGCGCCTTCAGCCTGCCAGCGGCGGAAAAGAGCAGGCCCGTGTGGGGCAGCAGGGAAACCAGCACCACCGGCAGGTAGTAGAAGTAATTGCCGCTGTGCCCCTCCATGGGTGCCTCGAAACGGGACAGGTTCTGCTTCAGGAAGAAGCCGGCGATGAAGCCCGGCCCCTCGTGGACGGTCTCGGCCACGAACCAGGGCGCGGCGATGGCCAGGAACAGGGCGATGGCCTTCCAGTCCAGCGCCCACCGGAAGAAGCGCCGCCACTGACCCTGGCTCAGGCACCACAGGAAGACCGCGCCGCCGGGCACCACCACCGCCACCGGGCCCTTGGTAAGGAAGCCCAGGGCCATTGCCGCAAAGCCCAGCAGGCGCCAGCGCGGGCGCTCCTCCTCTAGCCATAGCCAGGCCAGGTAGCCGGAGGCGGCCAGCCACAGGTTGAGCAGGGCGTCGGCGGTGGCGGCACGTTCGATGACGGTGAGCCCCACCGCCGTGGCCACGATCAGGGCGGCCATGAGGCCGGCCTCCCGGTCCAGCACCCGCCGGGCGAAGGCCCAGGTCAGGCCGATCCACAGGCTGGCGGCCAGGGCCGAGGGCAGGCGGAAGCCCCATTCGTTGAAGCCGAACAGGTGCGCGGAGGCCGCCTCCAGCCAGTAGCTCAGGATGGGCTTGTCGTAGCGGGGTGCCCCCAGCAGATAGGTGGACAGGAAGTCCCCGCGCAGGAACATCTCCGTGGTGGAGGCGGTGAAGGCCCCCTCGTCCAGGTCGAACAGGGGCGCCGATCCCAGGGCCAGGAAGGGCAGCAGGAGCAGGGGCAGCAGCCGCCAGTCCCAGCGGGCACTGTTCCCTGCATGCTCGGTGGTACGGGCGGGTTCGGTCATCCGGGTGCAGTCAATCCGCCCGTGACGACCTGGGGCTGTCGCGCAGGACGTACTGCTTGCCGCCGCCGGGCTCGTGATAGATGCGGGTGAGCATCTCGCCGATCACGCCCATGCCCAGGAACTGCACCCCCATGAGGGACAGCATGACACCCAGCAGGAGCAGGGGCCGGCCGCCGATGTTGGCATGCTCGAAGAGCTTCAGGCCGGTCAGGTAGAGCAGGATCAGGAAGCCCAGCATCAGCATGGCCGCCCCCAGGCCCCCGAAGGCGTGCATGGGCCGGTGCAGGAAGCGCAGCAGGAACTTCACCCACAGCAGGTCCAGCAGCACGCGGATGGTGCGGTCGATGCCGTACTTGGACTTGCCCCGGGTGCGCGCCCGGTGGTTCACCGGCAGCTCCATCACCCGGGCGCCGAACTGGCCCGCCAGGGCGGGGATGAAGCGGTGCAGCTCGCCGTAGATCTTCACGTGCTGCAGGGCCTCCCGTCGGTAGAGCTTGAGCGAGCAGCCGTAGTCGTGCAGGGAGACGCCCGTGACCCTGGAGATCAGCCGGTTGGCCATCATGGAGGGGATCCTCCGGGACACGGCCTTGTCCTGGCGGTCCTTGCGCCATCCGGACAGGATGTCGATGTCGGGGTTGGCCTCCAGGACCTTCAGCAGGCGCGGGATGTCCGCCGGGTCGTTCTGGAGGTCCCCGTCCAGGGTGATCAGGGTCGCCCCCCGGGCGGCGTCGAAGCCCGCCTGCATGGCGGTGGACTGGCCGTAGTTGCGGTTCAGGAACAAGGGCCTGAGCCAGGGCCGGGACCCGGCCAGCTCCGCCAGCAGCCGGTCCGAGCCGTCCCGGGAGCCGTCGTCCACGCAGATCAGTTCCCAGTCCACCCCGGCCGAGGCCATGGCCTGCTCCACCTGGCCCACCAGGTCGGGCAGGTTTTCGTGCTCGTTGTACACGGGGATGACGATGGAGACGTCCAGGGCGGGGGCGGCGTTCTCGGCGGACATGGGCACGCTCCGGAAAAATGGCGCTATTGTAGCCGCGGGCGGGCGAATTGCCCGCTTATTCGCATGGCGGCAGAACAATGGAAAGGCCGAATTGACAGAGTCGTCCATCAGTGAATTTGTCGACACACACCTCATCACAGTCGGTCGGAGGGTATTGCCTGAAGACAAAAGGCACACATGGGGGTAGCATGTTCCCATGAAGCCCTTTCGCTGGAGCGCGGAGAAGAACGAAACGCTCAGGTCCGAGCGTGGCATATCGTTCGAGCGCATTGTCGTTGCCATCGAGTCCGGGGGACTACTGGACATACTGGCGCATCCAAACCCGACGAAATACCCAGGGCAGCGTGTCCTGATCGTTGCATGCGACGACTATGTCTATTTGGTGCCCTTCGTCGAAGAGGAGGGTTATCTTTACCTCAAGACCGTGATCCCCAGCCGAAAGGCGACCAGGGACTACCTGATGAAAGGTGACGCAAATGATGAAGATCGACGATGATGAACTTGAAATCCTGAATGCCTATGAGAAAGGCGGGCTCAAGTCCGTCGCGACCAAGGCGGAGATCGCGAAAATCAGGGCGGTGGCGCGCGCCACCGGCATCAAGGACCGCCGTGTCAACATCCGTCTCTCCTCCGGTGATCTGAACGACATTCAGGTCAAAGCGCTGGAGGAAGGGGTGCCCTATCAAACGCTTATCGCCAGCATCCTGCACAAATACGTGACAGGCCGTCTCGCCGAACAACCGGCAAGCCGCGCCGGGGAGACTGCCGGCCGTGGGGGAAAACCGGCCGGTTCGCATCCCGGCGGATAATCACGTTTTGTGGGAGGGTCAGCGGCATCTGCGGGGCCCGCACTATCGGCAGGCGGGCGACAGCCCGGGTTTGCCGATATTCGGCCCTACGGGCGCAGACCGCATGTCATCCGAAGCTTGCCTCCGTGTTCCAAGCGCGCTAAAAACCATCCCAATACAAAGATTTCGGCCAGGGAGGCCACCCTTGAGCACACCGTCATCCCCCGGGGCGATGGCCCCAACTCCCGCCGGCACTGCGCCCGTCATCAAGAAGCTCGGCGCCGGCCGACCAGGCACCCGCCGCTACCAGCGCCAGTTCGGCGCTGCCCTGGTCTGCGTGCGCTATCGCCACGACCCCGTCACCTGCAAGCGCTACACGACGGTCGAGGTCATCGTAGACGAGCGGCAGATGCCCGCGCCCACGACTCCCAAAGGTGTCACCGAGGACGAAACCGTGGCGGTGGCCATCGGCTACGGGGAAACAGAACTCAGAGCGCGCGCCAAGCAGGCTGGCACCGGATGGGATGCAGAAAGGAAGGTTTGGTTCATGGCCTACCGGATGGCCGTGCGATTGGGATTGCACGGCCGGGTCAAGAAGCTTGGCGCCTGAAATGTCCAGATATGGAAACAGCCAGATATGGACATATCCATATTCAGGCACGGTAATGGTTGCATCTGGATATTTATGTCCATATCTGGACAAATGGCTAGATATGGTAGCGGTGTCTAGTTTACGTTAGGCGCAATATGAAATGAACAGCCAGATATTCATTAGCTATGCTGGTCCTGATATAGATCTGATCGAGAATTTCCGTGATCACTTAAGGATCTTTGGTGTAATAGCTTGGGTTTACTCAGTAGACAAG
>JBJKSP010000174.1:0-7553 GCA_046703865.1 Thiobacillaceae bacterium | reverse complement strand
AACCGCTAACCGCTAACCGCTAACCGCTAACCGCTAACCGCTAACCGCTAACCGCTAACCGCTAACCGCTAACCGCTAACCGCTAACCGCTAACCGCTAACCGCTAACCGCTTCTCCAGGAGACCGTCATGAAAAAGATCGAAGCCATCATCAAGCCCTTCAAGTTGGACGAGGCCAGGGAGGCCCTGTCCAACCTCGGCGTGACCGGCCTGACCGTCACCGAGGTCAAGGGCTTCGGGCGCCAGAAGGGACATACGGAGCTTTACCGGGGCGCCGAATACGTGGTGGACTTCCTGCCCAAGGTCAAGATCGAATTGGTGGTGGCGGACGGCCTGGTGGAGCAGGCCATCGAGGCCCTGACGAAGTCCGCCCGCACCGGCAAGATCGGCGACGGCAAGATCTTCGTCACCGCCGTGGAGCAGGTGGTGCGCATCCGCACCGGCGAGAGCGGCGAAGCGGCCATCTGAGGCCGCGAGCCGCCGTGCCCCCCGCATCACGATTCGGGGGAGGTATCAGGCTGAAGGCTAGAGACCCAACGGCGTGTAGGCCAGGCCCCCGGTCAGCCGCTCCCAGGCGGTGTCGAACCGTTCCGTCAGCTGGATGACGCCCTGACGGTCGTCGTTGGCGTATCGTCCGTCCCAGCGTTGAAGGTCGTAGCGGTAGAGCAGCAGGGTCTCGTCCCCCAGCACGAAGCTGTCGTCGAAGCGGGTGTCCTCGTCCGCGATCCGGATCTCCAGTTGGTGGCCGTAGTCCCTCAGCAGGTACATGACATGGGGGCAGCGGCCCACCAGATAGGTGCTGTCCCGCAACAGGATCTGCACCCTCCGTTCCCGGTCACCCAGGATGAATTCCCGCAGTTGCGCCGGGCGCCCGGGCGAGTCCCAGCCCTGGTCTTTCAGGTCCTGGTCCAGGATGCGGATGTGGTTCCCGGCACCCGAGAGCAGGGCGTCCAGGGCCGCCAGATAGTCTCCGAGACTGGTAAAGGAATGATTGTCCAAGCTGCCGTCCTCCGCAGGTATCCCGTCAGCGCCACTGTGTGAAGTGTAGATGTTCGGGGCCGATCCGGGAAAGGGCGGGCGGCCGGGTTCGACCCGCGGCCCGGCATCTCAGCGGGCGCCGGCCCGGCCGGAACGTCCCCGCAACAAGGCCCAGGCACCGACCAGAAAGACCGCCACGAAGCAGACCAGTGACCACTCGGCCAGGGAAAGCGTGAAGATGACAAGTTCCTTGCTGGCACAGCTTCCGGTGGCCATGAACGCGGGGGGAAACTGGGTGCCGAGGCATTCGGCCACCTTTTCGACCAGGTTGGGGTCGCCGCCGATACACATGAATTCCGCGCCCGGTTGGGCCTGCAGCCAAACCTGATAGCCGGCCGCTGCGGCCCCGCCGGCGGCACACAGCAGGAGCAGGCTGCCCACGATCCTGGACGCGGGCCGCACGCTGACCCAGGCCGCCACCAGGGCCAGGACGGAGGCCACCATGAACAGGAAGCGCTGGAACACGCACAGATAACAGGGGTGCAGATACAGCGTATCGGTCATGATCACGCTGGCGACGGCGAGCGACATGCAGCCCACTGCGATGAGCAGCCACAGACGACGCGGGGTGAAGAGGGTCTTGTTCTGCATGTCATTCATCCATTCAGAAAAGGGAAATTCCAGAATCCGCGCATCCCAGGCATCATCGGGCCGGCGCTACTTGGACGCCGGGCAGGTCGCGCCCTTGCCGCTGAAGCGCCCCATGCGCTCCATCGCGTCGCAGGGGCTGCCGGCGGGGGGCGGCAGGGTCATGTTGCGTGCCCGGGCCCGTGCCTCAAGCTCCTTGCGGTGTGCGGCCAGGTAGGCCTTGCATTCCTCGTAGCTCTTCATCTCCCGGATGTGCTTCACGTAATCGAGCCGTTCCTCACGGGTCATCAGCCCGGCCCCCCAGATGCCCTCTCCGGAGGCATACCACGGGAAGGCCCGGGCCCCTCCGCTTGCACAGACAGCGGCGAGGCAGGCGGCCAACATCCATTTTTTCATTCCGGCTTCCTTCGCAGGCGGGACCTGCTCAAATCACTCCCGGATTCAGGATAGCACCGTCCGGTTAAGCCGTCCCGCCATCCGCTAGGGCAGTCACTCGCGCCGGAGCAGGGTGTCATTGATGAAGCTGGCCAGGCCGCCGGCGCGGAATTCGCGCTCGATGCGCTCGCGGTCGGCGATCTTCTCCGCCCACTCCAGCAGGCCCACCTCCGGATGGTCCTTATGGTAGGCCTGGTACAGGTCCAGGTAGTGATCGAACTTGCCCGCCTTGGAATGGCGGATGTGGCCATAGGGCCAGAGCTTGAGCTGGTCCGTCCGCTCGATGGGGATGTGCTGGCGGAAATACTGATACAGGGTGGCGTAGATGCCGGCCCGGTCGGCGCCGGCCTTGCAGTGCATCCACACCGGATACTCCACGGTCTCGAACACCTCCCGGGCGCGGCGCAGGCGTTCCAGGTTCGGGATGTTCCGGGAGGCGATGCTGATGTCCACCAGTTTCACACCCAGTTTGGCGCATTGCTCGCGCTCGAAGTGCCAGTAGGCCGAATCGGCGTTGGCGCCCTTGAGGTTGACGATGGTCTTGATGCCGTATTTCTTCACCATCCGGCGCATCTGCCACATGGTGGGCTGAGAGGATCGGAAGGCCTCGTCCGAGATGCGGTGGAAGTTGAACCGCACGACGTTGGTGAAGTTGTGCTCCACCAGCATGGCGTACAGCCAGGCCACCGCCCTGCCCCAGGGGGTCTTCAGGTTGAATCTCATTGGTAGAGTTCCCGGAACTGCGCGCAGTCGCGCATCAGCTCCGCCTGGCTACCCTGGCACGGCACCCGCCCGTCCTGGATGAGATAGATGCGGTCGGCGATCTCCACGCTCTTCAGGCGATGGGCGATGACCACGGTGATGATCTCCGGCGCCAGGGCGCGGATGGTCTCCAGGATGGCCGCCTCGCTCGGGTTGTCCAGGGCGCTGGTGGCCTCGTCCAGGATCAGCACGCCGGGTTCGCGCAGCAGGGCGCGGGCGATGGCGATGCGCTGGCGCTGGCCGCCGGAGAGGTTGGTGCCCGCCTCGTTGAGCCGGGTGTGGATGCCCTCGGGCAGGCCGCGGACGTAATCCCAGAGGTTGGCCTTCTTGAGGGCGCCAATGACGCGTTCATCGTCGACGGCCGCGCCGTAGGCCACGTTGGCGGCGATGCTGTCGTTGAAGATGTGCACCCGCTGGGTGACGATGGCGATGCGGCCGCGCACCGAGGCCAGGGAATAGTCGCGGATGTCCCGGCCGTTGAGGCTGACCCGTCCCGACGAGGCGTCGAAGAAGCGCAGCAGCAGGCTGGCGATGGAGCTTTTTCCGCCGCCGCTGTCACCCACCAGGGCGATGACCTCGCCTTTATGGGCTGCCAGGCTCACCTCGTGCAGGGCGGTCTTGTCGCCGTAGGCGAGGCCGACCCGGTCGAACGCCAGCACGGTCACGTCCTGCAATTCCGCGTCGCCGCTCCTGACCTCGGGGGCCAGGGCGAACATGAATTCGAGGCGTTCCTGGGCGGCCACCGCGTCCTGGAACTGGGTGTAGGTCTGGGACAGGCGGCGTATGGGGTCCACGGCCATGAACAGCGCCGCCATGAAGGAGAAGAAGGCACCCACCGTGAGGCTGCCCTGCACCACCTGCCGGCCGCCCACGGCGATGACCGCGGCGGCGGAGAAGGAGGCGAACAGTTCCATTATCGGCACCACTAGGGCACTGGTGCGCACCGACTTCATGTTGATGCCGAAGAAGCCCCGGTTGGTCCGGGCGAAGCGGGCGGCTTCGAAGTCCTCGGTGTGGTAGGCCTTGATGGCCTCCACGTTGGCGAACATCTCGGAGAGATTGGCGGTCAGTTCGGCGTTGCGCACCTGGGTGGTGTGGGCGATGCGCTTGAGTCGCTTGGAGAGCAGGTTGACCGGGACGTAGGCCGCCGGGATCACCACCAGGGTGATGAAGGCCAGGGTCGGGCTCTGGTAGATCACCACGCCGATGAGCGCCGCCGCGGTCATGGACTCGCGCACCAGGGTGGCCATGCTGGCGGACACCGCGTTCTGGATGCGGCCGATGTCGTTGGTGATGCGGCTGATGAGTTCGCCGGAGTGGTAGCGGTAGAAGAAGGCCAGGTCCAGTTGCAGCAGATGGGCGAGCAGGCGGTCGCGTACCTGGCGCACGATGTCCTGGCCCACATAGCTCATGGCGTAGGTCTGGGTGTAGCTGCCTGCCCCCTTGGCGAAGTAGGCGAGGATGATGAATAGCGGCAGGATGTAGAGCAGATGGGTGTTCTTGTCGATCAGGATCTGGTCCAGCAGGGGCTTCATTATCCAGGCGATGCCGGCGGTGGCCCCGGCCACCAGCAGCATGGCGCAGAAGGCGAGCAGCAGCTTGCCGCGGTAGCGCCGGTATTCCGGCCAGTAGGTCCGGATCAGCGTGAACATGCCTCAGGCCCTCGGCGGGCGATCGACGGGCTACCGGGTGTGGCCGGCAGGAGGCGGGGCTTGGGCATGAGCACGTCAGGCAAGGCGGTCTTCCACGTCGCCCGAATAGTATCTTGTATTGCGCCTCCATGGGCTCGGGCGGAGGTACGGGCGCGGAGAGGAAGGCGTACGGTGCCGCGAGCGGTCTGCAGGCCCATGCCATTTCCGAGACTGAGGAACGGGCCACATTCGAGGAAACGAACGAATGCTTACGGCAGTTTCGGGCTGGGCTGAATTTGAAGGCGGCGGGTATTGCAGGTGCGTACAAGATAGGCTAAGAGATGAGCCTTGCCTTTGCCCGCCGACGCGCGGTGGCTATCCAGACTTACAACGCCGATAGAGCAGGTTGATCATGAGTGACATCCCGATCCAACGAATCGAAAAGGGCCTGAGCGCCGGTTATTCCCTCTTTTACGTGATTTGCCAGGAGGAAGGCCGCCTGGAGCGCATCTTGGAGGAAATCAGCGCAAGGCATTATGGAGATGGCCGGCCGCTCACGGTGTGGACCGGCGCCGAAGGGTTCCGTACGCGGGAGGGTCCGCTGGAGGCGGAGACGGATCCCCTGCAGGCGATTCGTTATTTGGCATCCACCCAGCGGGACGCCTTGTACCTGATGAAGGACCTGCCCAGCTACTTTGGCGACCATCCCGCATTGGTTCGCGCCTTGCGGGATCTGGACCAGCAACTCGCGGGGCGGGGTGTCCATGTCTTTCTTTCCCATCCCCAGCTCGTGTTGCCGGAGACATTGAAGAACCAGGTCTTCCCGGTGGAATTGGGCATGCCCTCCGGACAGGAGATCCTCGACTTTCTCGGGCAGGCGGTGAAGGCGAATCTGCTGCCCGCCCAAAGCGAGGATTGGCTGTTTCAGTGCGCCTCCGCGATGAAGGGCATGACCCTGTACGAGATCGACCATCTGCTTCTGCGCCTGGTGCGGGAGAAGCGACTGGGGCTCGCCGAGGCCCTGCCGGAGATCATCGAGGCGAAGTCCGCCATCCTGATGAAGGAAGGCTGCCTCAAATATATCGGCGACACCATGGACATCGAACATCTGGGTGGACTGGACAACCTGAAGGAGTGGGTTCAGAGCCGCAAGGTGCTGTTCAGCCAGCAAGCCATCAAGTCGGGCATGCCGCTGCCCAAGGGGGTGCTGTTCATGGGCGTGAGCGGCTGTGGCAAGAGTATGGCGGCCAAGGTGATCGCCAGCACGTGGAACCTGCCGCTGGTGCGGCTGGACATGAACCTGGTGCTTTCCGGGGCGTTCGGCACGCCGGAATATGCCTTCGACCGGGCGCTTCGGGTCGCCGAACAAATCTCGCCGCTGGTGCTCTGGATCGACGAGATGGAAAACAGCTTCGGCTATGACATCGGCAGCAGGGGCGGCAACACCAACATCTTTTCCAGCTTCCTGACCTGGATGCAGGAAAAGCCGGACGCGGTGTTCGTGGTGGCGACGGCAAACCGCATAGAGATGCTGCCGGCAGAGGTGATCCGCAAGGGGCGCTTCGACCAGTTGTTCTTCCTCGATCTGCCCAGCGACGAGGAGCGCAAGATGATCTTTCGCATCCACATGGCCGCCTTGGGGACGGATGTGGATGCCTTGAACCTCAATCTGTTCGTCGCCGCCACACGGGATTGGAGCGGGGCGGAGATCGAGCAGGTCGTGAAGGCGGCGCACATCCGCGCCTATATGGAGAATCGCCCGTTGCAGCAGAACGACATCATCTGGAATACCGCACGCATGGTGCCCCTGTCGCGAACCATGGGAGAGCAGATCAAACAGCTGCGCCAATGGGCCCAGAGCCGGGCAACGCCGGCGTCCAAGAAAGCGGAGGGCTAGGGTGAGTGGCCGGAGGACGGGGTGCGGCGCAGGCGGCCGTTTCGCCCGGCAGGCGTCCGGAAGATCAGCGGGGGTGAGCCGTCGGTCTTGGACCCTGGCCGGGCGGTCGTAACGGGGCGGTCAGCTCGGCGTCTCGGATCGATGCAATCGTCCTGGACCCCACAGCCCACTATTGGGGTATGGCGTCCTTGACCTGCCTGGCGGCCAACTGGAGATCCAGCCCGTTTAATGCCTGTCTGATGGCGTCGTACATCATGCTGTCGGCTTTCTCCTGACTCGCGCTCGACGTGTTGACTTCGGTGTGGCCTTTCGACGCATTGGACACGACATCGCTGATCGGATTGACGACCCTGACTACGGTCCAGGCGATGGATGTATTTCCGATCGCAGTCGCATTTCCATCCACCTGGATGGCCAGGTTCTGGCTGTTCAGGTAGGCGCATTTTTCCTCGGATATGGGCCATCCCCCATTGGCGTTGACGATCTCCCTGATATTGGCAGTGGTCAGGCCGGACAGGCTACAGGCATAGCCGACCGGGACGGCGCAAAAGAAGAGCAATACAAAAGAAATAACATGTTTCATCTTCCATCTCCTTTCGATGTGAGCGAATGACCGCTTGGTATTCATCCTGTTTCCATGACCACATTCGCCAATGGGGCCTAGGCGGCAAGGCGCTTGGAGGCACCGCCGCCACTGGTGCCCGAAAGCACGCAAACGGGCCAAGGGCCGGGTGACAGAACGCCCGGAAGAGCGAGTAAGGCGGGGAGGAAAGCGAATATCCGCGGGATCTAGCGTTGCTTGAGTCGTTGCGGATTACCCGGTGCCCATGTTTTCCCCTTGCGCCATACAAAGATTCATCGCTTTGTGTGCCGGGGGAGCCTGTGCACCCGACCGGCAGCCCCGCTACCTTAGGCTCTCGCCGTTAGGCCGGTGGCTTTGCGTCCCCGTCTTTCGACAGGTTTGCCCTTGCAGTTCTAACTGGCTTATCGGTCGGTACGGCAACAACTTTAGGGAATCTTCAGTAGCCGCCCTGGTGATCGACCAGTGGTCGAGTTCGGATGATGGGCGAGAGGGGGCTGTTCGAAGCGTGGGAAACAGGCTTCAACAAGCCTGCGCCCGGGGAAGGACTGGCGCACTCCGGCAGCGTTGAACCTCGCCCGCGGTCGACGCGGGCATCGACCGCGGGCCGGTTTCCTTTCAGG
>JBJKSP010000173.1:0-4429 GCA_046703865.1 Thiobacillaceae bacterium | reverse complement strand
CGGAAGAAGACAGGGGCTTCAAGCCCATGGACTTCCACCAGGTGGCGCGCCGTGGCGGCCACGCCCGGAAATTCACCATCGGTTTCCGCCATGGCGGCCACGAGGTGTTCCAAGGAGGCGAAGCGCGACATACTTTTCCTCAGGTAAATGACTTGCGCCTTCGGTATCCGGGGCACCGTCGGCTCGCCCCGGTCGCCGTGCATGTCTTGTGCTGTTTGGCCCTTTTCGGAAAGGCCCGTATCCGGCGCAATGGCCAGTTCCTGATGAATGTTCTCCGCCCTGGCGTCGGACTCGACGCGTATTCTACCCAATACTTCCAGGTCCAGGCCGAGCATGGCGGCGATGGCGACCACCGGGGTGGAGTCCTCTTCCGCCACCAGGGCGCGGGCCGCGCCCAGGATCTGTACCAGGGTGGTGGCATCGCGCAGTATCTGGTGCCCGAGCCCCTGATAGCGGAGGGCGTCGGCCAGGAAGGAGTTGTAATTCCACGCCTCGACATGATCGGCCAGGTAGCCCGGGCGATCCCTGGCACTCACCCCCGTAAATTCGAGGTTGTGCAGCAGGCCTGCCAGATAGGCTTCGTGGGTGTGGGGGTATCCCAGGGTGCGTGCCAGGTTTTCGCACAGGCAAGCGCAACGCAAGGCCAGGAGCCAGTCGGATGGACCGGACGGCGTATGCCCCGGTTCACTGAGCATGGCCAGGGCGCTGTGCTGCGACAGGATTTTCAGGCTCTCCGTCCCCAGACTCGCCCAGGCGGTCGGCAGGGGCGGGATGGGTCTTGCGGCCTCAGTGGGGGCCATGGTGGACAGCACCCATACCGTCAGCGCGGGGTCGGACGCGATCAACTCGACAGCTGTTGACGGCACGTGGTGTTCGCCGGCCAGCGCATCCAGCAACCTGGCCAGTACGGCGGCCTGGGGTTGGGGAAGCTGTGGCGGTGCAATCGGTGCAAAAGACATGGAAGGGCGGCACTGCAGTGCTAAAGGTGTTCATTAGAATATCAGCAAGGGCTATGCCAAGCCCCGGAGCCCGCCTGGTTACTGGGTTTTCCGATCCCACCGAAAGAAATTTGTAAAAAAGGCCGACACGGTACCCCATGAGGGAGATTGGGGCGAAAAGTTTGCAAGCGTCTTGATCTTATGAGGCTTTGTCCCGGGGATGGCGCCAGACCGCCATGTAAAGGGTATCCGGATCCTGGCGTCGATTTTATGCCGGGGCCGTCAAGTCCTGCACGGCTCAGTTCCCTCCAGCGACTTCCCGCAGGTAACGGAACAAGGCCCGGGAAGCCTTGGGCGGTTTGTCTTCGGCCAACTCCCGTCGAGCGGCGCGTACGAGCTGGCGCAGGTGCTGGGCATCGCTGCCGGGGTGCTGGGCCAGCCAGTGGGTGACGGCGTCATCGTCTTCCAGCAGACGTGTCCGCCAGCGCTCCAAGGCGTGGAACCGCGCCTTTGCGGCATCGGATTCCCCTTGGACGTCGGCCAGTTGGGCAGCGATGGCGGCGGCATCCACCTGGCGCATCAACCGCCCCAGATACTGCATCTGCCGGCGCCTGGCTTCGTGCTGCCGGATGCGCCTGGCGTCGAGTACGGCGTTGCGGAGGTCTTCCGGGAGCTCAAGCCGGTGAATCTGGTCTTCGGGCAGTTTGGCCAGGGCCGCCCCCAGTTCCTGCAGGGCGAGCATTTCCTTCTTGCGCCGGGTCTTGCTGATCGGTGCCGGCCCTGTTTCGGGGGGGGATGGGTCCATGGCGGTCGGGGAGTTGGCTAAGGTTGTTATCATATCGACTTTGCGCCAACTACCGGTCCACGCCCGTGTCTGATAACCACTTCTCATCCACCCCGGCGGCCCTCATGGGCCTGGCGGCCCAGGTGCTGGAACGCGCCCGCTCGGGCGGGGCCAGCGCGGCCGAGACGGAGGTCTCCGAGGGTTTCGGTCAGACCGCCACCGTCCGCAAGGGCGAGGTCGAAACCATCGAATACAACAAGGACAAGGGGATGGGCGTCACGGTCTACCTCGGTCAGCGCAGGGGCCATGCCTCGACCTCGGATTTCTCGTCCGATGCCCTGGGACGCACGGTGGAGAAGGCCCTGGCCATCGCCCGTTACACGGCGGAAGACGATTGTGCCGGCCTGGCCGATCCCGAACTGCTGGCCCATGACTTCCCCGACTTGGATCTGCATCACCCTTGGGCGATCGACGTAGACGCGGCCATTGCCTTGGCCAGGGATTGCGAGTCGGCCGCCCTGGCCGTGGATCCTCGTATCAGCAACAGCGAGGGGGCATCGGTCAGCATCCAGGAGAGCCAGTTCGTCTACGCCAATTCCCTGGGATTCGCCGGCGGTTATCCCTCCTCCCGCCACAGCATCTCCTGCGCCGTCATCGCCGAGGAGGGCGGCGCCATGCAACGCGATTACTGGTACACCACCGCCCGTTCCGCGGATGCCCTGCAATCGGCCTCCGCCGTGGGCAGGCGGGCGGGGGAGCGGACCGTGCGGCGCCTGAACGGGCAAAAGCTCGGTACCCGCCAGTGCCCGGTCCTGTTCGAGGCGCCGGTGGCCTCCGGATTCATCGCGAACTTCGTCGCCGCCATCTCCGGCGGCCATCTCTACCGCAAGTCCAGCTTTCTCCTGGACAGCCTGGGGCAGCAGGTCTTTCCCCCGTTTTTCCAGATCCAGGAACGTCCCTTCATCCCCCGGGGTCTGGCCAGCGCGCCCTTCGATTCGGAAGGGGTGGCGACCCGGGACCGGGACGTGGTCAAAGACGGCGTGGTACAGGGCTATTTCCTGTCCAGCTACAGCGCCCGGAAGCTGGGACTCAAGAGCACGGGCAACGGCGGCGGAAACCACAACCTGATCGTCCCCTCCACGGGAGAGGACTTCGACGGGCTGCTGCAACGCCTGGGCACGGGCCTGCTGGTGACGGAATTGCTGGGCCACGGCCTGAACATGGTCACCGGGGATTACTCCCGCGGTGCGGCCGGATTCTGGGTGGAGAACGGCGTCATCCGGTACCCGGTGGAGGAGATCACCGTGGCGGGCAACCTCAAGGACATGTTCAGGGACATCGTGGCCGTCGGCAGTGATGTGGAGACACGGGGCTCCAGGCAGGTGGGCTCCATCCTCATCGGGCACATGACCGTCGCAGGCGATTGATGCGCGCTTCCGGGCGGCGGGTCCGCGAGAGCGCTCCTCTCTGCGGGGTGCTCCTTGCCGCCGGGCTGGTACTGGCTGCCTGCCACCCTACGCCGCCCCGGCTGTCCCGCCTGGCCCCGGACGACGTCGTGCTGGCCTTCGGCGACAGTCTCACCCACGGTACCGGCGCCACCCCGGCCCAGGCCTATCCCGCCCAATTGGAGCGGCTCATCGGGCAGCGTGTCGTCAACGCGGGCGTGCCCGGCGAGACCACGGCCCAGGGCCTGGAACGCCTGCCGGGCGTGCTGGACCGATATGCGCCGCGTCTGGTCCTGCTTTGCCTGGGCGGCAACGACATGCTCCAGGGGATAGACCCGGCACAGACGGAGGCTCATCTGCGCAGGATGGTCGAGCTTATCCGCGGCCATGGGGCGGAGGTCGTGCTCATCGCGGTGCCCTCGCTCAATCTGTTTGCCGGCGTGCCTGACTTTTACGCACACATTGCCGCCGATGACGGCATTCCCCTGGAAGGCCGGGTCTTCGACGAGGTCCTCAAGGATGCACGTCTCAAGTCGGACACCGTTCATGCCAATGCCGCCGGCTATCGCCGGGTCGCCGAGAGTCTGTCGGAGTTGCTGAGGGCCGCGGGGGCCATCTGAGAACCGTCATGGGGGCCTTGCTGACCTTCTCGCGTGGCGTCGACACCCTGAACGAGCGTGTCGGCCGGATTCTGATCTGGCTGGTGCTGGCGGCCGTTCTGATCTCCGCAGGCAACGCCGTGGCCCGGTACGGATTCAATACCAGTTCCAATGCCTGGCTGGAGATCCAGTGGTATCTGTTCTCGGCGATCTTCCTCCTGGGCGCCGGCTATACCTTCAAGCACAACGGACACGTGCGCATCGACGTGGTCTACGGACGCTTGTCCAAACGCGCCCAGTCCTGGATCGATCTGCTGGGCACCCTCCTGTTCCTGCTGCCCATGAGCGGCCTCATCTGTTGGCTGAGCTGGCGCTTTTTCGCCAACAGCTATGCCCTGGGCGAGATGTCTCCGGATGCCGGCGGCCTGTTGCGCTGGCCCGTCAAACTGATCATCCCGGTGGGCTTTTTCCTGTTGTTCCTGCAGGGCCTCTCCGAGATCGTCAAGCGGGTGGCCTACCTGTCCGGCAAACTCCCCCTGTCCCAGGAAGAACCGGAAGAGGTGGTCTGAATGGGCCTCGAGCTGATGGCTCCCCTCATGTTCATGGGGCTCGTCGTCATGCTCCTGCTGGGCTATCCCGTGGCCTTCTCCCTCGGTGCCTGCG
>JBJKSP010000172.1:0-4058 GCA_046703865.1 Thiobacillaceae bacterium | reverse complement strand
ACAGTGAATTCGCCGTCGATGCCATCAACGGCGAATTCACTGTTGCTTCAATGAGGACGGGGCTAATTGCCCCGGATAACAGTACCTCCAGCGTGCCACACACGGCGTGTGTGGCAGACCGATGGTGCGAGGGGTCCGGGGATTTGTCCAGGCATCAGCCGGGCAAACCTCCCGATCCCAGGGAAGAAAAAGTCAAATGCCATGTTTTTAAAGAGCTATCGGTCCTGCGAGGGGTCCGGGGGTTTTTACGCTCACCGGAGTGCTCGCGTCGGTACAGCTAAAAAATCAGCGCTGCACGCTTTACCACGTCGAAATTCTTGCCCAGGCTTGTGATGTGGGGCCTCACCCCATCCGCGGGACCCAGGTCTAGAATCAGCACGTGGTCGTCCTGATGGTGAATGATGTCCTTCAATTCGGCCTCCAGTTGCACGGCGCGCATGCGGTTGAGTCGGCACTGGAACACCGAGAGCTGCAGCCACTCGCCGTAGCCGTTCATGACTTTGAAGATGCGCCGCCAGCGTTTGTCGTCGGCGATGTCGTAGGTAATGACGTAGAGGTGTTCCATGGTTACCGAGTCACGAAGTAGGGAATGTCTTGGGTCTCCCCGGCCAGGTGCCGGGCGAGCAGTCGGCCCTGCACCTCGAACAGACGACGGTAGCTGAGGCGGTAGCCGAATACGGGGTGGGTGACCTCCTGACCCAGTCGTCGTTCGAAGGAGGCGATGAAGCGTTTGCGCCCGCTGTCCGACAAGGCGCAAGCGCCGGCAGAGTGGATGAAATCGGTACCTCGTACTTCGCCATTGTTGATGGCCATAAGCACGGCGGAATCGGCCACCAGGGGCCGGAAGGGCTCCATCATGTCCAGGGCCAGGGCAGGCCGGCCGAAGCGGGGCTGGTGGAAGAAGCCCCGGTAAGGGTCCAGGCCGACGGCGGACAGGGCGATGTGCCATTCCCGCGTGAGCATGGCGTAGGAGAATGACAGCAGGGCGTTGACCGGGTCGCGCGGCGGACGGCGGTTGCGGCCCATGAAATCGAAGCTCAGGGTAGGGTCGTCGTCACGCTTGATGAGATTGGCTAAGTGCTGGAAATAGCGCCGGGCGGCAATGCCCTCGATGCCCAGCAGGTCTTCCAGGGCGTGGGCGCGGCCTGCGTGTTCGGCGTCTTCCTTCAAGGCGCGCAGAAGTTCTTCCGGAGGCTTGTCCTGGGTCTGTGCCGGTTTGTTGACGGTCTCGAACGGTTCGTCTTCGTCATCGAATCCACCGCGCCAGTTGCGCCGCAGCAGGGTCCGGCAGTTGGCGATCTTGGCTGCCACCCAGCCCCTCGCCAGATGAAGACAGGCCTGGGGGTCGAAGCTGGCGCGGTACTGGTGGATGCGGGTCTCCACGTTGCGGTGGCCCAGGCCCACCGTGTGGCCGACGAACCAGCCACCGTAGGTGTGGTAGGAAACCGGGATCTCGCGCCGCATCAATTCGTGCAGCAGGGGCGTGGACATGCCCGAGGACCCGAACAGCACCACCTGCGAGACCTCGCGCAGCCTGGCCTCGCCCGCCTTCTGCTTTTCCACCTCGACGACGATGCGCTCCTCGTCCTTGCGCAGCCAGGCGCGCGGCGATTGCACGTAGAGCGGCGCGGCGTACTCCTCCTTGGCGAACAGCGGCCGGGGCGTGACCGGGGCGGCGTTGAGGAAACGCACCTCGTCCGGCAGGCAGATGCCCGCCAGCGAGCAGCGCGGACACTTGGGGCTGTCTTCGAGCGGCGACGGGATGTGGCCGGAATAGGCCACGCCGCGCAGGCCGTGGATGCTGGCCAGGGTCTGGTCGACCAGGATGTCGTCGAACATCACCCGTACCCGCTCGCGCGATTCGGCGAAATACAGCACGCCGGAGTCGCACTCGAACCCGTGTTCCCGCAGCAGCTGCCCCTGGGCGCAACGCTGCACCCGTTCCGGGTCGTAGGCGCCCTTTTCCACATGGGGTCGCTTGCCGCGCTTGTAATCCACCGGCGAGACGTAGGTGCCTTCGCCCTCCACCAGGTCCAGCTTGGCGGTCAGGCCCAGCTTCAGCGACGACAGGGACACCGACCGGGCATGGATGTGCTCGTCTTCCTCCGGCGCCGCCGGTAGCTTGCCGGCACCGGCATCAACACGGTTGTGCCTGACCCGCCCCTCCACCGTATCCGCCGAATCCGCCCACTCCGCCTGCACCCACATGAGATACGCCAGGCGCGGGCAATAGACGTACTCATTGACCATGCGCACCGGGATCAGCGGCGCCTCGGGGGAGATTTCCGGAAAAGCGAGCGGAAGTTCGCGCTGCAACTCCGGCTGGGGATGGGCGTCTTGTCCGTCAGCCATTCCGCATCTAGTATTGAAATACGAAACGCATTACAAAGAGAAACACATGAGTGCACTCAGCCTGCGTCTCCCCGACGATATCGATGCCCGTCTGGAAGAGGAGGCTCGGACGGAGGGCAAGACCCGTTCGGAAATCGCCCGGCAGGCCATCGCCGAATTCCTGGCGCGCCGGGAGAAGGAACGCTTCATGGCGGAGATGGTGGAAGAGGCGCGCCGCGCATATGCCGACCCGGAGATTCGTCGCGAATCCATCGAGATCGCCGAAGAAGGGATGGACGATTTCTTCGATGCAATCACCGCGGATGAACGCGCGGCGGGCATTGACCCCAACGAGAAATGGTGGCGCTGATGCAGCGTGGCGAAATCTGGACTGCCAATCTGAATCCCCCGCGTGGGCGTGAAATTGGCAAGGTCAGGCCCGTGCTGGTTGTTCAGGCCAACGAACTGACCCAGATGGGCACGCCGATGGTAGTGGTTCTTCCGCTCAGCACCCAGGTCTATCCGGGTTTCAAACGCTGGCGCATCATGCTGCCAGCCCGCGACCGCCTGCTGAAAAACTGCCAGGTAATCACGGATCAGCCCCGCGCCCTGGACCGGGATCGCTTCGGCGAAGGCCCGCTGGCCGCCCTTACCGCCGAGGAGATGGAGGCGGTGGAGAAGAGCTTGAGGGCGGTGATGGGGATGCTTTGACATCGCGGGGTCAGGCGGGCGTAGAAACGTTCGATCCGTCCGCGACAAACAAACCTAATCCAAAGTGGCTGCCATAACCCAGACTAATCGGCCCCAGCACTGAAGAACCAAAACGTAGTTCCAACGTGAAGCCGCAGTCGATGGGGGCCGAGGGTCCGCATCGCCGCTGGCGGATGAAGTGGCGCATACGTAGGGCAAGGTCCGCTTCATGCGGATCGATCCGCCGTATCTCAGTGGGTACGGGTATGCCGCGCGCTGTCAATTCAGCTGTAACTTGTCCCTCCAACGAGTTCGCCCCGCGCGGCTTCAGATGGCGTGGTGGCACGAAAGGCGTGAGGCTGCGCCAAGTGGTGGCGCCCGCAGGCCCACCGAGCAGGTCTTGCAGCACGTGCCGACAACCGCGGGGCGGCACCGGGAGCCGGTTGGCCAGTTCCCTTAGCTGTCCGGCTCCCGATAGCGCAAGCCTGATCTGACCGACACCGCCTTTGGTGTAGGTCTCGCGCGCGGCGCGGATGGCGGCTTGGGCCTCGCCATCCAGGCCCATGGGCGCCCAGATCAGCATGTGCTCCAGATGACCATCGCCGTCCAGGTCCAAAGGCAGGATGTGGGCATGGGTGTGGGGCTGCCTGAGGGGTTGCCGGTCTTCGTCGCAACCAGTGAGAGCGGGATGGTTGCGGCCATGCAGATAAGCCACTAGTTGGGCATGCAGCCGCTCTGCCTGGGGTAAGGTACGGGTGATGGGGGGCAATGCATGGTCGTTGCGGCTGGCGGTGGCCATGGCGAGCAGCATGGCCTCCACTGGCGGGGGCTCGCGCGGGTTCGGGCGGGGGCGCGGGGCGCCGGCCTCCAGGGTGTCGGCCTGCCGCCAGTAGAACACTCGCCGGCTGCCGGGCGGCTGGCACCAGCCGTGTTTGCGCAAGCCATCGGTGGTGGGTTGCAGGCAGGCGATGAGATCGGGGGGATAGGGGGCCTCTGCCTCTTTGTGCTGACGGGCCATGTCTTCCCTACTCTTGAGC
>JBJKSP010000171.1:0-2813 GCA_046703865.1 Thiobacillaceae bacterium | reverse complement strand
ACATTCAATGGATCAGGCGATTCATCCTGTTCCATGGCAAGAGGCATCCGCGCGATTTGGGCGGGCCGGAGGTAGAGGCCTTTCTGACCTATCTGGCCGTGAACGGCCAAGTGGCCGCGTCCACGCAGAACCAGGCTTTGTCCGCGCTGCTGTTCTTGTATCGTGAAGTGTTGGACATGGATTTGCCCTGGCTCGACAACCTCGTACGGGCGAAACGTCCCAAGCGTCTGCCCGTGGTCCTGACCCGCCAGGAGGTCAAAGCGGTGCTGGCGCGGATGAGCGGGGTCTATGGCTTGATGGCCGCCTTGCTGTACGGCACGGGCATGCGTCTCATGGAATGCGTTCGGTTGCGGGTCAAGGATGTGGATTTTCACCGGGGTGAAATTCTCGTGCGCGACGGCAAAGGCGCAAAGGACAGGGTGACCATGTTGCCGCGATCGGTCTCCTCCGAACTGGAGGCCCATTTGAGCAAGAGGCGTGTCTTGTTCGACGAGGACGCGCGCAAGGGCAAGGCCGCGGTTTTCCTGCCGGATGCCCTGGCCCGCAAGTACCCCAACGCGCCGACCGATTGGGGCTGGCAATATGTGTTTCCGTCTGGCAGCTATTCGATCGATCCGCGCAGCGGGGTGGAGCGCCGGCATCATCTTGATGAAAAGCTGCTGCAGCGGGCGATGAAACGCGCCGTCCATGCGGCCGGCATCGCCAAGCCGGCCACGCCGCACACCCTGCGCCACTCGTTTGCGACTCACCTGCCGGAGGGCGGTTACGATATCCGCACGAAGCAGGAGCTGCGCGGGCATGCGGACGTGAGCACTACCATGATCCTTCGACTAGGCTCAGGGCAGGTCTACACCATATGCTGAACAAGGGCGGCCGCGGCGTAGTGAGCCCGTTGGAGCTCTGACGACATCGGGAGTCCCCTCCCTCGGGGGGAGCTTCACATGCTGAACGCCCCTCTTTGCAGCAGGACGGCCACGTCGAAGGACATGGCGACCGTGCAGTGCAGGACCGCGCCCCAGAAGACGGTGCCGCTCTTCAGGCTGAGGTGGCCCAGGGCGATGCCGGCGACGATGGCGGCCACGGGCTCGGGCTTGGGCTTGGCGTAGTGGATCATGCAGTTGGGCACCGTCATGATCGGGATTGCGAGCCAGCCGAAGCGCTGCTTCAGGCCCAGTACCATGAAGCCGCGGAAGAAGAATTCCAGTGCGAAGAACTGGGCGAAGTAGGCGAGTTCCCAGTACCACCAGCGGGACCAGATGGATTCGTCCGGCGCCATCCTCAGGAAGGGATAGGTGTTCTGGAACTGGGCGGTGGACGAGGCGGCCCAGATCACGGGCACCATCAGGGCGACGAAGGCCACGTAGGGGCGCAGGGTGGGCCAGTCGGCCCTCCAGCGCACCCCGTAGTCTGCCAGCCGTTCGCCCCAGACCACGGTGATCAGCAGCACCGGGACGACCACGTAGCCGACGACGCTGATGGCCGCCCACCAAAGCAGCGCCGACATGCCGCGGGAATCGAAGCCGGCGACGTTCAGCCGGAAGCCCGCGGCGTAGCGGTGCAGGCCCATGCTGTCCAGGAACCAGCTGAACCAGAGCGCGTCGCCGGCGTAGTGGATGAAGATCAGGCACAGGGGGACGACCGTGAGGATGACCATGGGGCGGACGTCCTCGGGCCCCAGGCCCAGCTTCGCGGGTTTCGCCGCCTGTTCCGTCAGGGGCTCCGCGTAGGATTGCTTCCAGCGATGGTAGCTGCGTTCGGTGATGCCCGCTTCCTTGCAGGCCAGCGCCAGCGTGCCGCCCCGGGACAGGAGGGCGTCGACGTGGCGCAGCTGGCTCTGGATCTTGTCGGAGGCGGGCTTCTTGGCGGACATGGTGTCGTTAGTGCCTGAATGCGGGTCTTGGCGCCAGCAGGGCGGGCCGTTCATCACCGGGGTGAACGATACATCCTCTCCCGCGACGGACGCCAGCCGGGGGCGTGACCCGGGAATCTCCTCGGTCCGCGGTGCCGGGTCTCCCGGCTGTCACGCAGGTTCTCGATGCGCCGGTCCGGCACGAGCCAAGCCCGCGCGGGCGATTGTGACCCGACGGGTCGCCGAAACAGGACCTGCGGTTTCCCTCCAGCGTGTTCGTGCGTGACCCTCCAACGCTGCATCTTGCGGCCGCATCGTGCCGTGTGTTCAGGACCGACCCCTCTGCCCGTCGGGTGAATATGCTCATCCCGCCCGATTACAATGCGGCCATGCCTGCCATTCATTTGTTGCCCGACCTGCTTGTCTCCCAGATCGCCGCCGGCGAGGTGGTGGAGCGCCCGGCCTCGGCCCTGAAGGAGCTGGTGGAGAACAGCCTGGACGCGGGCGCGACGGATATCCGGGTGGATCTGGAGGAGGGCGGGGCGAAGCTGGTCCGCGTGGCGGACGACGGCGCCGGCATCGCCCGGGACGACCTGGGGCTGGCCCTGGCCCGGCACGCCACAAGCAAGATCGAGAGCCTGGCGGACCTGGAGTCCGTGACCAGCCTGGGCTTCCGCGGCGAGGCCCTGGCCAGCGTCGCCGCCGTGGCGCGGGTGAACCTGACCAGCCGGCAGGGCGGGGCGTCCCCCGCCTTCCGCATCGCCGTCCAGGATGGCCGGATAGGGCCGGTGGAGCCTGCCGCCCTGGCCCGGGGGACGGTGGTGGAGGTGCGCGACCTGTTCTTCAATACCCCGGCCCGGCGCAAGTTCCTGAAGACGCCCGCCACCGAGTACGCCCATTGCGAGGAGGCGCTGCGCCGGGCCTCCCTGTCCAATCCCCGGGTCGGTCTCGAGCTGCGCCACAA
>JBJKSP010000170.1:0-5027 GCA_046703865.1 Thiobacillaceae bacterium | reverse complement strand
CCCGGGATCACCGCCCTGATGGGTTCCGCCGCTCTGGTGCTGTTTTCCCGGGCCTGGGCGGCGAGCCGGGGCTACGCCGATGCGCCCGGCCTGCTGGCGGATATGCGGGGTCTGGCCCCCGGGCCCGCCCTCACCTGCACCTGGGGTGACCAGGGGGCATGGGCGATGGACACGGAGGAGCGCCTCTTTCACTGTCCCGCCTTCAGCCCCTACCGGGTGGTGGACACCGTGGGCGCCGGCGACGTGTTCAATGCCGGTATGATCGACGCGGTCCTGGCAGGCGCCCCCCTGGACCGTGCCCTGACCGCTGCCGTCCGCCTCGCGGCGAAAAAGGTGGGACACGTGGGCTTCACGGGCCTGTTCCCCTCCACCCGGACGGAATGACGGCCGGCATGCAAGGGGCCTGTACGCCGGCCTCGCGTACAATTCCATCATCTGCGGCATGACACCCGAACCGGAGCTTCCCGATGTCCGACGCCAAGCACGGCCCCAACTATTGGATCGGCAACGCACTGCTGGGCCTGTCCCTGGCGATGCTGTTCTTTCTGGACAGCCTGTGGGCATACCTGGGCAGCTGGGCCATGGCCCTCTGGATGACCCTGGCGGGGCTGGGGATCTATCTCATCACGAGGGACCGCGGGCCTTCGAACCTGCCCGACTGAACCCAACCGGGCCTTATCAGCGGTTCAGCCCCCCGTCATCACGGCCCGTTTCCGCACCAGCCGCCCCTCCCGATAGTCCTCGAAGGCCTGCTCGATCTCCTCGCGTGTGCTCATCACGAAGGGGCCGTACTGGACCACGGGCTCCCCGATGGGCCGCCCGGCCACGAGGATGAAGCGGGCCCCGCCCGAGCCGGCGGCGATCTCCACCCCGTCGCCCGGCCCCAGCACCGCGAGGCTGTGGCGGGGCAGTTCGGCCGCTCCCATCCGGGCGTCCCCCTCGAAGACATAGACGAAGGCGTTGTGGCCCGGAGGCAGAGGCCGGGTGAAATCCGCCCCCGGTCCCAGGCCCACGTCCAGGTACTGGACATCGGTATCGGGATCGTCGACGACGCCGCGCTGTCCGCCGTACTCCCCGGCCAGCAGGCGCACCTGGATCTCGCCGTCCCGGACCTCGGGGATGGCCTCGGGGGAGAACTCCTGGTAGGCGGGGTCCGTCATCTTTTCCCGCGCCGGCAGGTTGATCCAGAGCTGGAAACCGCGCATCAGGCCGTCGGTCTGCCGGGGCATCTCGGAATGGATGACGCCGCTGGCGGCCTTCATCCATTGCGCGCCGCCCGCGCGCAGATCGCCCCGGTTGCCCATGCTGTCCCGGTGCTCCATGTGGCCGTCCAGCATGTAGGTGAAGGTCACGAAGCCCCGGTGGGGGTGGTCAGGGAATCCGGCGATGTACTCGTCGGGATTGTCGCTGCCGAAGTGGTCCAGCATGAGGAAAGGATCGAGCCGGCGCAGGGCCGGCGTGCCCAGGGTGCGGTGGACGGTCACGCCAGCGCCCTCGGAGACGGCGGTGGCTCGGATCAGCTGGCTTACCGGGCGGTGGTTCATGATCAGGCTCCTCATCGATCGGTCTGTAGGTTGGATTTGGCGGCCGGCGGTCCGTTCTGGTCTCCAGGCCAGCCGGGGCGGGATGCGCTCCACCCTTCAGGCATCCATAATCAAGGTAGCGCGTGGGGCATGGCAATGGAAAGAGGGCATCGATGGGTGCAAGCCGTGGCAGGGAGACAGCCCCCCTGAATCGGCTCCCGGCAAGTGCCCAGGAACCGGCACTCTCAGAAAGAAAGGTCAGTCATGGCAGGACAACCCGAGATCACCAACATGGCCCTGTTCTGCGACTTCGAGAACATCGCCCTGGGCGTACGCGAGGCCGGCCATGCCCAGTTCGACATCAAGAAGGTCCTGGAGCGTCTATTGCTCAAGGGCAGCATCGTGGTCAAGTAGGCCTATTGCGACTGGGCCCGCTACAAGGAATTCAAGCCCACCATGCACGAGGCGGCCTTCGAGCTGATCGAGATCCCCCACCTGCGCCAGTCGGGCAAGAATTCGGCGGACATCCGCATGGTGGTGGACGCCCTGGACCTGTGCTACACCAAGTCCCACGTGGATGCCTTCGTCATCATCAGCGGCGACTCGGACTTCTCACCCCTGGTCTCCAAGCTGCGGGAGAACAACAAGTACGTGATCGGCATCGGCGTGAAGGATTCCACCTCGGACCTCCTGAGCGCCAACTGCGACGAGTTCATCTTCTACGACGACCTGGTGCGGGTCCAGGAGACGAAGAAGAAACGGGCCAACAAGAAAGCACAGGCCAAGCCTGCCGCCGCACCGGCTTCCGGCACCGAGACCCGGCACGACGACGACAAGCGCCAGGAGGCCCTGGACTTCCTGGTGGAAACGGTGGAGGCGCTGCTGGCGGAGCGCGGTGGCGAGGAAAAGCTCTGGGGTTCCATGGTCAAACAGACCATGAAGCGCCGCCGCCCAGGCTTTGCAGAGTCCTACTACGGCTATCGTTCCTTCCGGGAACTCGTCGAGGATGCCCGGGAACACAAGCTGCTGGCAGTGGTCAGGGACGAGAAGTCCGGCCAATACACCCTGCGCCTGCCGGGGGCCGACGAGTAGGCCGGCCGATGCAGCGTAGGTGCATCCGACCTGACGGAGTAGCGGTCCGGAAGCGTCGCCGCCGGGCTGCATCCCCGTCTTCCAAGCCATGAGGAGACTCAGGTGAAAAACGCCATCAAAGGCGCGCTGTTGTCCGGCCTCGTCCTTCCCGGACTGGGCCAGTTCGTGTTCAAGCGATATCTGCGCGGCGCCGTCTTCCTGCTGGTGACCCTGGCTTGCGTCGCCGTCATCGTCACCACCACCGTCACAGAGGTCATGAACGATCTGAGCCGGATCGACCCGGCCACGCTCAATAGCACCCAGGCCCTCCAGAACCTGGCCAGCCAGGCGACGCAAACGTCCGGTGGAGACGCTTCCGGCATCGCCCTGTTCGTGCTGGGCGTGTGCTGGGTGCTGGGAGTCATCGACGCCTTTCTGATCGGCCGGAATAAGGATCGGCAGTCCCGGAGTGTTTAGGTTCGAGGCTCTGCGAACTGCGGTGTCGCGACTCAGCGCGGATCGATTGACGACGCCTCAGTCAAGCTCCACCGGCTCGCCCTCCACCCTGAACACCACCTGCTCGGCGATGTTGGTGGCCCGATCGCCGCAACGCTCCAGGTTATGGGCCATCCAGAGCAGGCGTGAGCCATTGTCGACCAGGGAAGGGTCGGAACGCATGGCGCCCAGGATCGAGGCGACGAGCTGCCTCAGTTTCGCATCCAGCTCATCATCGGCGGGAGCGTCACGACGGGCGAGTGGCACGTCCCCTGTCCGATGCGCCTTCGAGACGTCCGTCAACATCTGCCGGCAATGCACGGACATGGCCACCACCTCCGCGAGCCCCAGGGCATCCAGGTCCCCCACCTCCAATTCGAGCACGCTGGCCGCGATATCGCTGGCATAGTCCCCCATGCGCTCCAACTCGGCGGCAATCCGCATGTCGGCGACGATGTCCCTGAGGTCATGGGCGACGGGCTGTTGGGAGGCGATGGCCACCAGGCAATCCTGCTCGATCAGCCTGCGCTTTTCATTCAGCCCCACATCATGCCGGATCAGGCGGTCACAGCCATCGCGGTCCCGGCTCCTCAGACAGCCCATGGCCCCCTCGATGGCCGTGTCGACCTCTTCGAACAGTTCGCCCAGGCTTTTTTCGATCTGCTGCTTCTTCGCTTCCAGGATATGGCGTGTCTCCAGCATCGCGCTCTCCGTGACCAGGCTTAGGCTTGGCAAGATTAACGGAAGGGATCTCGGCAACTTGAGGGGCTGAAGGGAACGTTGGGGAACTACACCCACTGGTCGTAAGGCCTGGCCTCTTCATCAGGTAACTGATTGACCACCATGTCAAAAAAGCAATGCGTCCATGTCAGCAGACCTGGCCTTCGCAGGTTGATGGGGGCGCGTTCCATCTTCTAAGCTTTTGACTGACAAGCTAACGCGTCAAAGGGAGTCGGACGATGTCACTGAGCGATGAACTCGGCAAGTTGGAGGAGCTGCGTCAACAGGGTGTTCTGACCGAGGAAGAGTTTGCACGGGCCAAGACCAGGCTGCTCGACGGGCCATGCGGGCTTGGGAAGATACCCCCCGTGGCGGCACTCAATGCATTGCGGCGCAGCCGCTCCGACCGGTGGATCGCGGGTGTGTGCGGTGGGATTGCTCACGCGACCGGCGTGGAGTCTTGGCTATGCCGGCTTCTCTTCGCCATTCTCTCTTTCTTCGGCGGCGCGGGTCTGGTGCTCTATGTTTTGTTGTGGATTTTCGTGCCGGTCGAGTGATCCGGCCCCCCGCATTCGATGAATCACTGCGATTGCGGGCATGCGTGCCACCTTCGGTCGTACACATTCCCGGCCACGACCGTTGTGCAAGCGCCCCGTTTCGGAAGCGCTGCAGCCCAAACCGACGCCTCCGCGTATTCGCTCTTCCCACTCGTAATCGATCGCCGAACGGATGTAACCCGATCTGATCGCCATCAAAGCGATCAGCCGACTGTGACGGCTGCGACGCCGGCCGCGACCTGCAGCGTCGTATAGCGCGCAATCCCGGGGGTGGCGGGGGCCGCCCCACCCGCGACCAACTTGTTGACCTGTCCGAAGGTGCAGGTCATGCCGGCTGGGGTGAGGTTGACCGCGGCATAGCCCTGGGCATCGGTATTCACGGATTTGATCCACGGATTGCTGTTCAGGCCGGCGAGCTGGGTCGCCAGGCTCAGCAAACTGCCGGAGAAGTCCGGATCGGTCTCGAGTCCGGCGAGCACGGCATCCGTGGTCGCGTCCAGGCTGGACTCGGGCACCCAGGCAATAGCCAATGCGGCTCGCTACGGCACGCGGGCCTGCTCGGCAAGGTGGACAAGACCCTGAGCGCAAGCCTGGGCCGGGATTTGTACCTCTACAAGCGCTGGGCCAGCGAGGACGGTACCCATTGGGTCGCCGCCAAGAA
>JBJKSP010000169.1:0-7296 GCA_046703865.1 Thiobacillaceae bacterium | reverse complement strand
ACAGGAGATGAAGGACACGGCCCAGAAATACGAGGTCATGGCCAAAGAAACGGCCCGTGAGGTCGACGACGAGGTCAGGCATGTGACGAAAGAGATCGCCGACGCGGGTGCCCCGGCCGCCGAGACCCCCCAACAGGCCCCTGACGGGACAAAGGGTCCGGAAACGGTCCATGCATCGGCCGGTCAGGCCGATGTGACCAAGCAGGTATCGGGTCCCCAGGCCGAAACCACCGCGGTTTCAGGAGGGCAGCACGCCCATGATGAGGGTTCGGTGGCGGCACCCGGCGCGCCCAACGCGCAGGGGCAACCACAAGCCAAGGCCGGTCAGTCCGAACAACACGATCCTCCCGGTTCGGCCGCCTGAACCATGGAAGACCAGCAATCCTTTATTTCCCACCTGATCGAATTGCGCGACCGCCTCCTGCGGGCGGTGGTGGTCTGGATCCTCGTTTTCGTCTGCCTGTTTCCGTTCGCCAACCATCTCTACACGCTGCTGGCGCAACCCCTGCTGGCCAAATTGCCCAAGGGCGGAGAAATGATCGCCACCGAAGTGGTGACACCCTTCTTCGTGCCCATCAAGGTGGCCATGTTGGCTGCCTTCCTGATTTCCCTTCCCTATATCCTCTACCAGGCGTGGTCGTTCGTGGCACCTGGGCTGTACAAGCACGAGAAGCGATTCATCCTGCCGTTGGTGGTGGCCAGCATCGTGCTGTTCTTGTGCGGGATGTCCTTCGCCTATTTCATCGTCTTTCCCATCGTGTTCGGTTTCATCGTCAAGATCGCCCCGGCGGGGGTGGCGGTGATGACCGACATCAACAAATACCTGGATTTCGTCCTCACCCTGTTCATCGCCTTCGGCTTCGCCTACGAGGTCCCCATCGTGGTCGTGGTACTGGCCAAGATGGGCCTGGTCGAAGTCAAGAAGTTTCGGGAGGCGCGCCCTTACGTCATCGTGGGGGCCTTCGTCATCGGCGCCATCTTCACGCCGCCAGACATGATCTCCCAGACCATGCTGGCAGTGCCTCTTTGGCTGCTGTTCGAAGTGGGGCTGATAGTGGCCTCATGGGTGGTCAAGAAGGATAAGGAGAGGGAGGCGTCGGAATCCGCCGACATCGACGAATACCGCCCCCTCACCGATGAAGAGATGGAAGCCGAACTGGACCGTGCGGAACAGGAAGGCAAGAAGGCGGATTAGCGCACGCTTACAGTGCGTACGCAGTCATGGCGCCCCCTTATGGGGCGCTTGTTTTTAGTGCGTGCCTTAAAAATCCCGGTGTTATGTGCACCGTATTGAGGCATGCGACTTGCTTCCTATTGTGGATTTCTTTGGGAGACTGCCATGTATGCCATCAAATCCGGAGCCGATGTCCTGTTCTTACTGATGGGGGCTGTCATGGTCCTGGCCATGCATGCCGGTTTCGCCTTCCTGGAATTGGGGACGGTGCGCAAGAAGAACCAGGTCAACGCCCTGGTCAAGATCATCTCCGATTTCGCCGTCTCCACCATCGCCTATTTCTTCATTGGCTACGGCATCGCCTACGGGGTCCATTTCCTCACCGGGGCGGAGGCCCTGGCCCAGAAGAACGGCTACGAGCTGGTGAGGTTCTTCTTCCTGCTCACCTTCGCGGCCGCCGTGCCGGCCATCGTTTCCGGCGGCATTGCGGAGCGGGCCAGGTTCCAGCCCCAACTGGCCGCCACCTTCCTGCTGGTGGGTTTCGTCTATCCCTTTTTCGAAGGGCTGGCCTGGCACGACAACTACGGTTTCCAGGATTGGATGGCTTCGGCCTTGGGGGCGAAGTTCCACGATTTCGCCGGCTCCGTTGTGGTGCATGCCGTGGGTGGATGGGTCGCCCTGCCCGCTGTGATTCTGTTAGGGGCCCGGCGCGGCCGCTATCGCCAGGACGGTCTCGTCTCCGCCCATCCGCCCTCCAGTATCCCTTTCCTGGCACTGGGCGCGTGGATCCTCACCGTGGGCTGGTTTGGCTTCAACGTCATGTCCGCCCAGAACCTGGACGCCATTTCGGGCCTGGTCGCTGTCAACTCGCTCATGGCCATGGCGGGGGGTACCCTGGCCGCACTCATGGCGGGCCGGAACGACCCGGGTTTCGTCCACAACGGTCCGCTGGCCGGCCTGGTGGCGATCTGCGCCGGATCGGATCTCATGCACCCTGTCGGTGCGCTGATTACCGGCGCGGTGGCCGGGGCACTGTTCGTCTGGATGTTTACCGTGACACAGAACAAATGGCGTATCGATGACGTCCTGGGCGTTTGGCCCCTGCACGGCCTTTGCGGTGCCTGGGGGGGGATCGCCGCCGGCATCTTCGGCGTCCGGGCCTTGGGCGGCGTAGGCGGCGTCACCTTCGGTGCCCAGTTGGTCGGTACCCTGTCCGGGGTGATCGTCGCGCTGGTCGGAGGGTTCGTGGTCTATGGCCTGCTCAAGGCGGTGGTGGGCATCCGTCTGGAGGCGGAAGAGGAGTTCAACGGTGCCGACCTCTCGATCCACAAGATCTCGGCCAGCCCGGAGCGGGAAACCAACTGGTGACCGGGGCGTGCAATCAGCGTTGATACGCCCTAGTCCTGCTCGGCCCGGTGCAGGTGATGGTGGAGGTGGATGAGGTTGCCCCCGTGCATATGCCGGTGGGCGTGGATCAGGCCGGTGCGGTGCAAGAGCTGGTGATCCCCGAGGATTTCTCCCGGGCTGCCCTGGGCCGCCACCCGACCCTGGTGCATGACCATGCAGATGTCGGCCACGTCTTCCACGATGTCCAGGTCATGGGTGGCCAGCACCAGGGACTTGGCCCCTCCGCCCCAGCCGATCATGGATTCGATGAGCCGGCTCTGGCTCCTGGGATCCAGTGAGGCGGTCGGTTCATCCATCAGCAGCACGTCGGGATCCAGGATCAGTACCGAGGCGAGGGCCACGCGTTTCTTCTCCCCCCCCGAGAGGCGATGGGGCGGGCGGTCCTTCAGGTGGGCCAGGTCCATCCCTTCCAGGGTTTCCTGGACCCGGCGCTCGATGGATGCCCTGTCCCAGCCCAGTTGCAGAGGGCCGAATGCCAGTTCGTCGAACACCGTCGCGTTGAACAGCTGCACGTCCGGATTCTGGAACACCAGCCCTACCCGTCGCCGGAAGGCACAGGCATGGTCTTCATCCTGCATGCGCGCCTCGGTGAGTCCTGCGCCGAAGGCCAAAAAGTCCCCCCGGTCGGGGAAGTAGAGGGCGTCGAGGATGCGCAGCAGGGTCGACTTGCCCGAGCCGTTGGCACCCAGGAGGGCCACCCTCTGCCCCTGTCCGATGGTGAGTGACAGACCATCCAGGGCGCTCACGTCCTGATAGCGGTAGCTCACGTCGCGCAGCTCGAAAACAGGCGGTGTCACGGCCGGGTCTTCAGAGGTGGAAACACAAGGCGAGGGCCAGCAGCCCGGTGAGGCCTGCGATGGCGGCCCAGTCCGCCGGCCGCATTCTGAATTCCGTGAGGACCAGGTGTCGGCCCCGGTACCCCCGGGATTGCATGGCCAGGTAGACCTCGTCGGCGAGTTGCAGACTCCTGCCCAGCAGTACGCCGGCGGTGCCGATCAGGATGCGGCGGCCCTCCTTACCGGAAAGCCTCCCCACCTGCCGGCTGCGGCGTGCGGTGAAGAGGGCCAGGGCGGCCTGCAGCAGCACGAAGAGATAGCGGTAGGCCATGCCCAGGATGACGATCACCACCCTGGGCATGCCCAGGATCTGCAGGGCCTTGAGCAGATGGGGCCAAGGGGTGCACAGGATCAGCAGGGCGGCGAAGCCTGCGGCCGTCAGGGCGCGGCCGATCAGGAAGGCCGTACTTTCGATGCCCTGGAGGCTGAGTGGCCAGCCCAGCAGCGGCAGCCGGGCGACGGTCTCGCCGGGAACGAGGAAGACGGCTGGCAGGGCCAGGATGCCGGTGAACAACAGAACGCTGAGCCAGATCCCCCGGGCCAGGACCCCGATGGGGACCCTGGACAGCCAGGCCAGGCAGACCGACACGGCGAACAGGCCGGCGATGACCGTGAGGTCCCGGGCGAGGATGGTGAGACAGATGAGGATCAGGGTGGCCAGCAACCGCACGCGCGGGTCGAAGCGCTGCAGCAGACCGGGCGTGCGGGCGAGGTGCTCGGCCCGCTGGGCATGTTCCAGCACCTCCATGAGGTCGGCCAGCCAGCCCTCGATCAGGCCCCCATGCCGGTGCCGGTGGGCCAGGAAGGACTGCTCCGGCATCGGATACGTGACCAGGGTGCCCCAACCCGGTCAGGGTTGGGGCCCGCGCCGTCGGGCCGTCGCCAGGAACCGTCCGGCCGCCAGCCAGAGCAGTATCACCAGGCCGGTGCCCAGCAGGGCCGACAGGACGTAACCGGCGGGCCCTCGCAGGAAGGGCGGTTCATAGCCCGGGATGGGGGAATTCCAGAGGGATGAAAGCCGCGCCAGCCCGGTGGGGGTGCCGGGGGGGAGGGCCTGGTCGGCGGACGCCAGGGCGATCTGCTGGCGCGTTTCCGTATGGCTGAACGCCTCCGTGCCCCATTCGCCCCAGGCCGCGCCGGTGGCCAGCAGACCCAGAGGCGTCAGGATCATCAAGACACCCAGCATCGCCCACAGCTTGCGGGTGCTCAGCCACCATCCCCGCGTCGGGGCCGTCGGCCCCACGGGGTCAGACATGGCCGCTCCGGGGGCGGTGGCACGCAACAGGCCGGGTTCCGTGCGTTGCAGCCAGGACAGCAACCCGGCGCTGACCAGGGCCTCGGCGATGCCGGCCGGGCCCAGATGACCGATCATCATGGCTGGGACGGCGATATGCAGGGGATAGGGGGCATAGAGGGGTGCCCCCGACGAGCTGTGGAACCACATGGGCTGGACGCCGAACTCGACGGCCGCCAGCAGCGCCGCGGCATTGATGGCCGTATAGCCCCCCACCGCTGCGGCAACCACGCGCCGGGTGGAGGCGATGGCCGATTTTCCGGCGACCAGGCGATAGACCCCATAGGCCACCCAGGACCCGACGATGGCCATGTTGAAGCAATTGGCGCCCAGGGTGGTGATGCCGCCGTCGCCGAAGAAGACGGCCTGGATCACCAGGGCGATGGAGATGGCCACCAGCGACGCCCAGGGCCCCAGCACCACCGCCGCGATGCCCATGCCCACGGCGTGTCCGGTGGTCCCTCCAGGCAAGGGTAGGTTGAACATCATGATCACGAAACAGAAAGCGGAGAACACCGCCAGCAGGGGCACCATCCGGGTGTTCAGTTGCCGTTCGACCCTGCGCAGGGCCAGGGCCCAAAACGGAGCGGCCGCCACGTAGGCCACCGCGCAGGTGGACGGGCTCAGATAACCGTCAGGGATGTGCATGCGTTGCTCCTTTACCGGCGGTCGAATCCGGCCGGACTTCACCTCCTGGCCACAGACTCGCCATGCCGTCCGGCACGGAGGGATTGTAGAGCGTGATATGAAATATGAAAAATATATCTTACTCATGAGCCGAGTTCGGTCGCTGGCTCGGTTCGACAGGGGACGCTCAGCTCTTGGGCCGGCTGTGCACGTGGCGGGGCACCGGCCCGACCTCCACCGGGATCAGGTTGAGCTGGCCGTGGCGCACGCCCCGCTCGGCGGAAAGCCCGTCGGCGAAACTGCGCACCGCCCGGGTGTTCCCGCGCAGGATGACCGCCTCCAGGCAATGGTCGTGATCCAGGTGCACGTGCATGCTGGACACCACCAGGTCATGGGCGTCGTGCTGGTGGTCCGTGATCCGCTCGGCCAACTGGCGTTCGTGATGGTTGTAGACGTAGGACAGGCTCGCCACGCAATGGGGCGCCTCTTCCCGGGCCAGGCGGGCGCTTTCCAGTTCCCTGCGCAGCATGTCGCGGATGGCCTCGGAGCGGTTCGCGTAGCCCCGGGACCGGATCAGGGCATCGAATTGACGGGCCAGACTCTCGTCCAGGGAAATGGTGAATCGCTCCATGGAGACCTCTCCTTCAGGGTTTCGTCTTGCAGGCCCGGGTCCGGTGGATGGTACCGGCCCCCGGCCCGGCCACACCAGGGCAAAGATTATCGCCTGACGGACTGGACTCTGTCCGAGGTAGGATGGGCACCCCGCCGAGGCCGGTCAGGTTTGGAGACGGCGCTGCACCAGGTTGTAGCGCGGCGGACGCAGCCGGGGCCTGAACAGGCGCACGCGCGCGGCGAGCGCCTTCAGGGCGGCGGGGTCCGGGACATAGCGGGCTAGCACGTACAGGCGGCTGATGCCTGTGATGTCCGCCGCCAGATCGGGTCTCAGGGATACGGCCCGCGCGGCGAAATCCAAGGCCCCTTCGCTGGGTTCGCGTCTGATCCCCAGGCGCGCCATCCGGTCCAGGAAACGCGCGTAGAGGCGGGCCGCCGTGTCCGTGTCCGGGCCCCGCCCGCTGCGCCAGGCCGCCAGTGCCATGACCAGCAGCCCGGACAGCAGGGTGACCACGGCGGCCAGCCAGGCACGGTGGACCAGGCTCGGGCTCAGCAGCGACAGCAGGGCGATCTGGTTTTCCAGGCTGTAGCCCAGCACCCATTGATCCCAGCCGTTGTTCAGGGCCTCCCAGGCATCCCGCAGGTCCCGCAGCCAGGGCATGCGCATGCGCGCGAGGGCAGGGGGCAGTTCCACGGCGGGCAGGGCGGCCGCCAGGCCCAGTTCCACGCGGGCGGGAGAGACCGCGGCCGTGGGGTCCACCCGCGACCAGCCGGTGTCGGGCAGCCACACCTCGGCCCAGGCATGGGCATCGGACTGGCGCACCACGATGTGGCCGTCGATGGGGTTGGTCTCGCCCCCAAGATAGCCGGTCACCACCCGGGCCGGGATGCCTGCCGCACGCATGAGAAAGACGAAGCTGCCGGCGAAGTGCTCGCAGAACCCCTTTCGGGTGTCGAAGAGGAATTGGTCCACGCTGTTCAGGCCCAGGGGCGGAGGCACCAGGGTATAGGTGAATGAGCTCCGGTACATGGCCAGCGCCATGTCCACGATCCTGCGTGGATCCCGGGTTTGCGCCTGCCACTTCTGCACCAGGGCGCGGGCCCTTGGATCAAAGCCCTCCGGCAATTGCAGGTCCTGCTCCAGTTCCCGTGCGCTGCTGCCGAGGCGGTAACGCGGGTAGGAGGTCAGCTCGTAGCGGACCCGTCGGGTGACGGGCCTGTTCGCCACGAGCTGCATGCCGGCCAGAAGGCGGGTTCCGGCGGGCACCGGATCGGGCAGGCCCAGGGTGAATATCCATCTGCGTTGATCGGGTTCCAGGGTCAGCGCGTAATGCAGTGCGTTGCCC
>JBJKSP010000168.1:0-10043 GCA_046703865.1 Thiobacillaceae bacterium | reverse complement strand
GAATACGCCTGCGCGCTGTTCGGCCGGCCGGAGCGGCCCGGGTTTTGCTCGGGCCTGCGGCCCTCCCGGGAGATCTGCGGTACGGGCCGGGCGCAGGCGCTGGCCCTGATCAACGCCATGGAAGTGGCTACGCAACCCTCCCGCTGACCCAACCCAACCCAACCAACCTATTCGGCCACCTATGGACTTGCACCAACTCATCAGCGCCCTGATCCTGGGCATCGTCGAGGGCCTTACGGAGTTCCTGCCGGTCTCCTCCACCGGCCACCTGATCATCGTCGGCAGCCTCTTGGACTTCAACGACGCAAAGGGCAAGGTGTTCGAGATCGCCATCCAGTTCGCGGCCATCCTGGCCGTGGTCTGGGTATATCGCGAGCGCCTGGGCCGGGCCGTGGCCGGGCTGGGCAGCGAGCCGGCGGCGCGGCGCTTTGCCCTGAACATCCTGGTCGCTTTTCTCCCCGCGGCGGTCCTGGGCGTTCTGTTCATCAAGGAGATCAACGCCTATCTGTTCAATCCCCTGGTGGTGGCCAGCACCTTCATCCTGGGCGGCCTTCTGATCCTGTGGGCCGAGCGACGCAAGCACGTCATACGTGTCACCGAAGTGGACGGGATGAGCTGGCGCGACGCCCTCAAGGTGGGCTTTGCCCAGACCCTGGCCATGGTCCCGGGGACGTCCAGGTCCGGCGCCACCATCATCGGTGGACTCTTTTTCGGCCTGTCGCGCAAGACGGCGACGGAATTTTCGTTCTTCCTGGCCATCCCCACCATGCTGGGTGCCACGGTGTACGACCTGTACAAGCATTGGGCCCTGTTCAGCGCATCGGACCTGCCGCTGTTCCTGGTGGGCGGGGTGGCCTCTTTCGTGAGTGCGCTGATTGCGGTGCGGGGGCTGCTGCGCTACATCAGCGGACACGACTTCACGGTCTTTGCCTGGTACCGCATCGCCTTCGGCCTGCTGGTGCTGATCAGCCACTACTACGGATGGGTGAACTGGGCCCCGCAGTAGAGTTGGCCTAGCCTGTCACCGCCTGTCCGGCCAGACGCGCGATGCCTTCCAGCAGTTCCTCTTCCTGGTAAGGCTTGCCCATGTACGCATCCACCCCCAGGTCCAGGGCATGTTCCCGGTGCTTTTCCGCCGTGCGGGAGGTGACCATGATGATGGGGACGTTCTTGAGCCGGTCGTCGGCACGGACTGCACGGGTCACCTCGAAACCGTCCATACGGGGCATCTCGATGTCCAGCAGCACGACGGCGGGCAGCTCCTCCTGCATGCGTTCCATGGCTTCGACCCCGTCCTTGGCCGTGGCCACGCGATAGCCCTCCCGGTTGAGTAGGCGGCTGGTGATCTTGCGCACCGTGAGGGAGTCATCCACCACCAGGACCAGGGGGGCCTGCGCCTGCTGGAGCCCAACCTCTTCTATCGTCTGCAGAGTACGCGGGGAATGTTCGGCCAGGACGAAGGGGTTGAGGATCAGGGCGATGCGCCCGTCCCCCAGCACGGTGGCCCCGACCACGCCGGAGATGCGGGCGAGTTGGGCGCCGGTGTTCTTGACCACGGCCTCGTAGTTGCCCTCCAGGGCGTCCACCCACAGGGCCAGGCGCTCCCCACCCGATTTGACCAGCAGGATGGTGCGCAGGGGTGACTCTCCGGGCTCAGGCTGCCGGTCGGTCAGGTCCGACAGCGCGCGCAAGGGGTAGTGCTCGCCGCCGTGCTCCACACCACCGGCCTCGTGCAGGTCTTGCAGTTCTTCCAGGGTGACCTCACGCACCATGGTGACCACGTTGGCCGGCAGTGCAAAGACCTGCCCGCCGGCCCGGGCCAGCACCACCGGGGTCAGGGCCAGGGTCAGGGGCAGCCGGATCAGGAAGCGGGTGCCCTTGCCCGGTTCGGTCTCCAGCCGGACACGGCCGCCGATGGCGGCCAGTTCGCTTTTCACCACGTCCAGCCCGATGCCGCGCCCGGCCACCTCGGTGACCGTCCGGGCGGTGGTGAAGCCCGGCTGGAACAACATGGCCTCAAGTTGCTCCGCAGTGGCGGGTTCGTCCTGGGAGAGCAGGCCCAGTTCCACGGCACGTGCCCGCACCTTGTCCAGGTCCACGCCGGCACCGTCGTCGCTCACGGTGATGCGGATCTCGTTGCCTTCCTGGCGCGCGGTGAGGTGCAGTTCCCCATACTCACCTTTGCCGGTCGCTTGGCGGACGTCCGCGGGCTCGATACCGTGGGCGATCGCATTGCGCAGCAAATGCTCCAGCGGGGCGGCGATGCGGTCCAGCACACTGCGGTCCAGTTCGGTCTGTCCCCCTTCGATCTCCAGTTGGGTCTTGCGCCCGACTTCCTTGGAGGTCTGTCGCACCACGCGGTACATGCGTTCGGCCAGGGTGTTGAACTGGACCATGCGCAAACGCATCAGCTCCTGTTGCAGCGATCGGGTCATGCGCGACTGGGTGAGCAGGGCCTGATCGACGTCGTCGATGCCGGCAAGCAGGTTGTCCTGGGCGGTGGCCACGTCGTTCACGCTCTCCGCCATGAGCCGGGTCAGTTCCTGGAGACGGGTGTAGCGATCGAATTCCAGGGGGTCGAACTGACTCTCCTCCATCTGGGACAGGTGCGAGTGCATCTGGCTCTCGGCCTGGATCTCCAGTTCCCGCAGCTGGCTGCGCAGGCGCTGGACGTTGGTGGTCAGCTCCAGGGCCGTCTGCTTGTAGGCATTGATCACCGTTTCGATCCGGGCGCGGGCGATGGCCACCTCGCCGGCCTCGTTGAGCAGGGTATCCAGGATGTTGGATTTGACCCGCAGGGTCTGCCGGATATGCATTTCGCCTTCGTCGAAGGCGGGCGGCGGCGGGATGGCGGGCGGCAACCGGGCGGATGCCTCGGCTTCGGTTGCCGCTTGCGGCATGGACTCGCCGGTTTGGCCAGTGGCGAAGCCGGGGGCGGGCACCGGCTCCGGACCTCCCTTCAGGTGTTCCACTACTTCCGCCGCCCGGTCGTAATCCGATTCCAAGGCGTCGAGCAACGACTGGCTGGGCGAATCTTCGGCATGGCCGATGATGCGCGATTCCATGGCGTGGGCCATCTCGCCCAGGCGCATGGCGCCTGCCATGCGGGCGCTGCCCTTGAGGGTATGCAGCGCCCGCTGCAGGTCGTGTCGTATGGCCATGTCTCCGGGGGCACCGCGCCACTGGCGCAGGTTTTCGCCGATGCGGGGCAGCAATTCGGCCGCCTCTTCCATGAAGATGGGCAGGAGTTGTTCGTCCAGCTGGTCCTGGGGCGGCGGGACTTCGGGTGCTGTTCCTGCTGTCGGCGTGCTGCCGGATTCGAGCGCGACCTCCGGCGCTCCGCCCTGGGTGGGGGTCGATTCGCTATTGTCCATTGTGATCTCGTCCTCCTCGTTCATCTCGGCGCTCAGGGGAGCACTATGGGACCCGTCAGTCCGGGCAGGGGGCTCGGTGGTGGACTCGGGTCCGATTTCGGTGCTTGCGGCTGATTCAGGCGGGACCTCGGCGGTCACCGGGGTAGGCGGCAGTCCGCCGGCGGCCTCCGGTCCAACGCTCGGTCTCGTCCCTTCCAGTCGGGGCAAGATGTCCGGCCGGTCCTCCGGCCAGCGTCCGGACTCGATGGAGACCAGCATGTCCGTGAGACCCTGGAGTGCCTCCTGAAGGGCGGTATCGGCCTCGCGGACCAGGGGTTGGATCTTGTCGGGCCAGGATCCCGCCCAGGCTTCCACGGCATGGGCAGCGTCGGCCAATGGCTGAAAGCCCGTGGTCCGGGCGATGCCGGCCAGGGTATGGGCGGCCCGGGAGAAGGACTCCCAATCCTCGGGCCGATGTCCCGCCACCAACTGGGGCAGGTGGGCGTGCAGATCCGTCAGCCGCTGGGAGGCCTCGTCGAGGAAGATCTGGTAGAGGGCGGCCGGCAGGCGGTGCGCCCCGATCTCCATCATGGGTTCTTCTTTGCCGGCGCCTGAGGAGGAGGCCGGCAACCCGGCCTCAGGCTTTGGGTGGTTGGGTGCCTCCTCGTCACCTCTGAAGGAATGGGCACCGGCGACGATGTCGTCCGCATCGATCTGGACCCGGCCGCTTTCCTGCAGGGTCTGGACCCAGTCGCTGAAGCCGTCCCCGGTTCGTTCCAGAAACGCGACCAGTTCCGGCGTGGGCGCTTTCTCGTCGCGCAGCCACTGGTTCAGGGTCTGTTCCACCTGCCAGGCAACCTCCGCCAGGTCGGTGAGGCCCACCATGCGGCCACTGCCCTTGAGGGTGTGAAAACTCCTGCGGATGGAGACGAAGGCGTCGTTGTCGTAAAGGGTTATATGCAGACGGGCGACCTGGGTCGCGATACTGCCCAGGACATCCTGGGCCTCCTCGATGTAGACCTGCAGCATCTCGGCGTCGATGGCCTCGTCCGAGGCGGTGACCAGTTCGGCCGCCTCCGGGGTGGGTGCGGCAGCACTCGGCGCCGTGGGGCCCAGGCTGGCCACGGCCGCCAGGATGTCCTGGTCCGGGGCGGACTGCTCGAACAGGCCCAGGATCGCCTGAGTCTGAGCATGTAGGCCCGTGTCGCCCACCAGGTCTGCATCACGCTTGAGCTTGCCGGCGGCGGTGCGGACCTCCTCGCGCAGTTGTGTGGTGTCGCCGGCGGCCTCGGCTTCGGCCACGCGTGCCTTGAGCTGGCTGATGTCTTCCTTGATCTGGGCCTCCACGCTGGCCTCGGGGGAGGGCAGTTGGTCGCTGCGCACCAGCAGGCTGGACAGTTTTTCGACGTCGTCCTGGCCATAGCGCAGGGCCTCCATGTAAAGCCCCAGTGTGGACAGGGCATCGGCGACCCAGTTGAGTTCCTCGGGGGAGATGGGGTATTCCGGGTCGGCGAAACGCTCGATGCGCGACAGGATCTGCTTGGTCAGGTCCGCTGCCACCGTGAGCTGCATGATGTTCAGGGCACCCAGGACCTGCTTGATGAGTCCGGGTACCAGGGGCAGTCGGCTGCGTTCGGTGGCGTCGCGGAAGAACTTGTCCAGGATGTCTTCCACCTCGTTCAGGTTGGCCTGGATCTCGTGGCTGACCTGGGCCAGGATGAGCTTCTCCTGGGCCTTGCGCGAATACTCGTCCAGCATGGACACGTCGGTGGGGATGCGGGAGGTGTCGTAGCTGGGATCGACGGCCGCCTGCAGGCGCTGGGTGAGCACGTCGCACTGGCGCTCGAATTCGTCGCCCAGGGACTCGAAGTGCTCGATGGCGTTCTGGGTGAGCAGCAGGGCGGTGGCCATTTCCAGCTGCAGGGCCTCGTTCTGTGTGGGCTCGGCCACGCTGGGCAGCCGCTTGGCCTCGGCGTGAACCATGCGCGTCAGGCTCTTGAGTGGCTCGTTGGGCAGACGCACCGCGGCCTCGAACATGGTCAGGGCGGCGGCCTGGAAGGGGGCCAGGCTTTCGGGGTGCCTGGCGCAATGCTTCATCCAGTGGTCCTTGGCGATATTGAGCGATTCCCGCAGGGCGTTGAGGTGTGGCCGCCAGTTGGCCTGGGCCTCGATCACGCCGGCCTCCGGGGGCAGATAACGGTCCAGCTGGAACGCGCGCCGCACGTCCAGGGAACGTCCTGACGGGCTCGGGTCCATGGCCAGGTAGTACAGCGCGTCGCGCAGGAGGCGTTCCGCCAGTTGGCGGTGGCCCTCCATCAGCCTGCGCATCTGGAGATCGATGCGGCCGCACAGGCGCTTGACCCAGAAGTCCACGGGCAGGGCGCCACGCCGCATGGCCTCGATCAGGCCGGTGACCGCCCACCAGAAGGTGTGCTGGGCGGCCCCCGGGGCGAGCCGTTCCACCGCGTGCACGGCATGGTCCATGTACATGAGACCGGCCACCGGGTCCTTGTCCTGCAGGAACAGCAGCAGTCCGCGCTGGTATTCCGACCGGCTGCGGCGCAGGGTACTGGCGAGGGCCACGTCGTCCAGGGGCGGGGCCTCGCCCTGGGGGCGGGCGATGCGGGGCGACAGGTCCGGGAAGAAGAGCTCGCTCGGGGCCGGCGGTTCGGCCCCCCGTTTGCCCAGCACCTCGGCATAGATGCCCGTGAGCTTGAGCTCGGCGTTGGGAGCACCGCCCATGAGCTCGTCCAGATAGGCCAGCAGGGCCTCGATGGCCCGTACCCCGACGCGGGCATGGTCCATGTCGCGACGCTCCTCCGAGTCGGCCATGCCCTGCAGCAGGCCTTCGGTCTCGGCACAGAGCAGGGACACGCCCTGCAGGTCCACGATGGCCAGCGCCCCGGATACCTGGTGCAGATGTGCGGCAGCGGCCTTGAGCGGATTGGTGTCCTCGCCGTTCCATTCGCTCAGGGCTTGCTTGGCGGCATTGAGCGCGTTGTCCACCTCCCCTTTAACCCAGGTCAAAGGGCCCAGGTCGAATTCGAAGTCCTCGGTCATATCGCCCTCATAGTTTGAAGCCGGACGCGGACACCTTCAGCTCCTCCGCCAGGGACGCCAGTTCACCGATGGCCTTGGCGCTGCGGCGTGCACCCTCGGAGGCCAGGCGGGTGACTTCGAGGATCTGCTGCATGTTGCGGGTGATCCCCTCGGCGGTGTTGGCCTGGTCCTGGGTCGTGTCCGAGATGTTCTGGATCAGATGGGCCAATTGCTCGGATACCTCCTCGATCTGCTGCAGCGCGTGACCGGCCGCGTCGGACAGCGCGGTGCCTTCCACAACGCCCTGGGTGCTGACCTCCATGGCGTTGACCGCATCCTGGGTATCGCTCTGGATGGTCCTGACGATGGCGCCGATGCGCCTGGTGGCCTGGGCGGAGCGTTCCGCCAGCCGTTGGACCTCTTCCGCCACCACCGTGAAGCCCCGCCCCGCATCGCCGGCGGCAGCGGCCTGGATGGCGGCGTTCAAGGCCAGCACGTTGGTCTGTTCGGTGAGGTCCGAGATCAGTTCCACGATCTCGCCGATCTCCTGAGACGATTCTCCCAGGCGCTTGATGCGTTTGGATGTCTCCTGGATCTGATCGCGCAGCTGGTTCATGCCCGAGATGGCGTCGCGCACGGACGTGCCGCCCGCGCGGGCGGTGTCCAGGGCCTGCTCCGCCACCTGGGCGGAATCCGCGGCGTGCTGGGACACGCTGACGATGGACTCCGACACCTGGGCGACCGAGTCGTTGGCCTCGCTGATCTGCTGGGACTGGTGATCCGCTGCCGCCAACAGCTCATCGGATACCTGCTTGGCTTCGGCGGTGGCCTGGGCCACCTGGTCCGCGGCCCGGTTGATGTTGGTCACCAGCATGCGCAATTCTTCGATGGCGTAGTTCACCGAATCTGCGATGGCACCCGTGATGTCCTCGGTGACGGTGGCCTGCACGGTGAGGTCGCCTTCCGCCAGGTCGCCCATCTCGTTCAGCAGCCGCAGGATGGCATCCTGGTTGCGCTGGTTCTCCATGGCCGCCTCCTGCGCACGGCGGCGTGCCTCGGCCATGTTGAGCACGCCCAGCAGGATCATGCAGACCAGGCCGACCAGACCGAACAGGACGGCCAACCCCAGGCTGAAGCCGGTGTTCAGCGACTGATATCGCTCGGTCAGGTTCTGGGTCATGGACAGCAGTTTTTCGGACTCGTCGAAGATATCCCGTGCGGCGTGCTTGGCCTGCACCAGTTGAGGCAGGCTCTTGAGGATGATCTGCGCCTGGGTCTCGAAACCCGTGTAGGTATTGGCGAGTTGCAGCAGCTTTTCCCGTGCGGCGCTGCCGGTCACCGGGGGAAGGCCGAACTCGCCGCCACCCTTGAGCAGGCCGTTCAACACCTCGCCAAAGCCGTGCAGGTCCTGTCCGATCTGATGGGAGATGGCCGGGTCGATGGTTTCGGATGCCGCCAGGGCGTTAGCGTTCTTGGCGATGCGCTGGGTCCAGAGCGCCTGTTGATTGGCATAGTCGACCTGCTTCCTGGCGTTGGCGGGCAAGAGTGCGATGAGCTGCTCGATCAGGTCCAGCAGCCCGGAATTACGGCGGTTGATCTGTGTCAGCGCCGCGCCCGCGGCGATCAGGAGATCCTGCTGACCGATCAGGTATTGGGCGTCCTTGCGGGAGATGTCCCAGCGCTTCTTGAGATCGGCGAGGGTCGGCTGGACGCCCTCGGGCGAGGCGGACACGCCCTCCCCCCCTTCGATGAGGGCATCCAGGCCGTCTTCGAAGCCCTTCCGGCTTTCTTCCAACTGGGCGAAGGCGGCCTTGTTGCCCAATGCCGCCTGCTGGGCGGTCTTGGCGTCGCGCTGGGAGAGCATTTGCAGCCGGGTGGCAATCTGCACATCCGCCGCACGGTCGTCCGACTGGATCGTATGCCAGATCAGCATCGCCCCGGCCAGCAGGAAGGCGACCAGCATGGCCGCGACGATCAGCGGCGCGCGTTGTGCGGCCGGGCGTTTGCCCAGGATGGGAAGCTTGCCCGGGTCGATGGCGGACCATCGTTCCATCCAGACGGCCACGCGTCCGTTGAGTCCGCCCATTGCCGGCGCCGTCTGCGTATTCGACATGTTCAAGGACATATCCTGCTATCGCTCCCACTCAAAGGGGTTAGGTGCCTGTATCCAGGAAACGAGGCGATGTCACCAGCGCTTCCATGCTGAGTTCGGTCCATTCCACGTCGTCCGGTCCACGCCAGCGTGCCTTGACCCAGGGCTCCGGGCCTGGCTCGGCCGGCAGCGCGGAAAGTTCCTCCGTCTTGCGCAGCCCCAGGGCCTGTTCCACCCGCAGGGCGGCGTTGACGCCGAAACGGGGATGGACCAGGAGCAGCCTGGTCTCGCCCCTGCCCATGACCTCCGTCAGCCCCAGGAAAGCGGCCAGATCGGTGCAACCGTAAAGATTGCCGCGCACGTTGGCTACACCGACGAACCAGGGTTTGGCCCACGGCACGGACGTGACCGACATGACCGTCACCACCTCGTTGATATCGCTCAGATCGGTGAGCCAGTGGTGCTTGCCGGCGATGAAGGCCAGCTTGGAAGGGCTGCTCGTCTGCGTGCCGGCGTTCTGCAGGCGTTCGGCGAGTTGGGCCTGGAAGTCGCGCAGCTTCTTCTTTTCTTCCATCCGGAAGGCCTCAGGAAAGCGACAGGATCTTGGAGATGAGTTCCTCCGCCTCGATGGGTTTGACCAGATATTCCACGGCCCCCTGGCGCAGGCCCCAGATCCGGTCCGTCTCGTGGTCCTTGCTCGTACAGATGATGACGGGGATGTCCTTGGTGTCCGCGTCGCGGTTCAGCATGCGGGTCGCCTGGAAACCGTTGAGGCCGGGCATGACCACGTCCATGAGTATGAGGTCCGGCTTGTTGTTCTTGGCGATGGCGATGCCTTCCTCGGCGTTGGTTGCGGCGAGGACGTCATAGCCGTTCCTGCGCAGGATATCGGTGAGGAAATAACGCTCCGTGGCCGAATCGTCCACGACCAGCACGGACCTGATGTTCATGCGGCGGCCTCGGGGGTCTTGTGCTGGCGGACCGCGCTGAGCAGGGTGTCCTTGGTGAAGGGCTTGGTGAGGTATTCGTCGGAGCCCACCAGCCGTCCCCGAGCACGGTCGAACAGGCCGTCCTTGCTGGAGAGCATGATGACCGGCGTGACCCGGAACCTCGGGTTTCTCTTGATGAGTGAACAGGTCTGGTAGCCGTCCAGGCGGGGCATCATGATGTCGACGAAGATCACGTCGGGGTGATGGTCCGTAATCTTGGACAGCGCGTCGAAGCCATCCTCGGCCAGGATCACCTCGCAACCCGCCTGGAGCAGGAAGATCTCCGCACTGCGGCGTATGGTGTTGCTGTCGTCGATGACCATGACCTTGACACCTTGCAGATCGGTTGTGCTTTCCACACTCGCTCCTAGAGATTGTTGTCTGTGCGCTTCTAACATCCTCTCCGCGAGGGCCTACATGCCGGGCAGGGGTTTGGTGCTTCGTTATAGGTGCTTCGTGTGACGGCAGGGACGTGGACTTGCCGCAGACAGAGGTGAAAATGAGGATGGCACCCTCTCGGGCATAGGCGGCCGAACACACTTCCCAGGGCATCGTCATTCATCGCATCCC
>JBJKSP010000167.1:0-4892 GCA_046703865.1 Thiobacillaceae bacterium | reverse complement strand
CACCGTCGTGGCCGTCCTGGCCGACGATACCGAATACGTGAAACAGGGCCAGGTCCTGGTACGGCTGGACGACGCCGATGCCCGGGTGGCCCTGGACAAGGCCGAGGCCGACCTGGCCCAGACCGTGCGCCAGGTGCGGCAGATGCATGACACGGTGGACCAATCCCAGGCCAACCTCGCCCTCAAACAGGAGGCCGTGGACCAGGCCAGGGCCGATCTGGTCCGCCGAGCCGGCGCCGCCGCCGACCAGTCGGTCTCGAAGGAGGAACTGGACCACGCCCGCACGGCCCTGGCCAAGGCCCGGGCCGAGCTGAAACTCGCTGCCGCCCAGCTCTCTGGGGCCAGGAGCCAGGTCGCGGGCACCACGGTGACGGACCACCCCGCCGTGCTCCAGGCCGCCGCCCGCGTGAGAGAGGCCTACCTGGCCGAGGCCCGCTGCGAGATTCGCGCACCGGAGGCCGGCTACGTGGCCAAGCGCAGCGTCCAGGTGGGCCAGCAGGTGGCCGCGGGCATCCCCCTCATGGCCATCGTCCCCCTGAACCAGCTCTGGGTAGAGGCCAATTTCAAGGAAGACCAGCTGAGACAGCTGCGCATCGGCCAGCCGGTCGAACTCGTTTCCGACCTCTACGGCGGCAGCGTGGATTTCCACGGCAAGGTGGTGGGCCTGTCCGCCGGCACCGGCGGCGCCTTCGCCCTGCTGCCGCCCCAGAACGCCAGCGGGAACTGGATCAAGATCGTGCAGCGCCTGCCCGTGAGGGTGGCCCTGGAGCCTGCCGAGCTGGCCAAGCATCCCCTGCGGGTGGGCCTGTCCCTGAAGGCCGACGTGGACACCCATGACCTGAGCGGACCCGTCCTAGCCACGGGCGAACCCCTGAAGGGCTACGTCACGCCGGTCTACGCGGGCGAATTCCGGGCGGCGGACAAGCTGGTGCACGACATCATCGCCGCCAACCGGGCCAAACGCTGAATCTCCGAGCCCGGCCCGTGACGCGCGACCCCCCGCCGGCCCTGCACGGCACCCCGCTGGTCCTGCTCACCCTGGCCCTGGGCCTGGGGACCTTCATGCAGGTGCTGGACACCTCCATCGCCAACGTCTCCCTGCCGGCCATTGCCGGGGACCTGGCGGTGAGCCCCAACCAGGGTACCTGGGTCATCACGTCCTTCGCCGTGAGCAACGCCATCGCCCTGCCCCTCACGGGCTGGCTGTCGCGTCGGATCGGGGAGGTGCGGCTGTTCGCCGGCTCCACCCTGCTGTTCACCCTGGCCTCGTGGCTGTGCGGCCTGGCCCCCAACCTGCCCATGCTGATCGCCTTCCGGGTGCTGCAGGGGGCCGTGGCGGGCCCCATGATCCCGCTCTCCCAGAGCCTGCTCCTGGCCAACTACCCCAAGGAAAAGAAGGGCCTGGCCCTGGCCCTGTGGTCCATGACGGTGATCGTGGCCCCCATCATGGGACCCATCCTGGGCGGCTGGATCACCGACAACATCAACTGGCCCTGGATCTTCTACATCAACATCCCGGTGGGATTGCTCGCCAGCTTTCTCACCTGGCAGATCCTCAAGGACCGGGAGACCGAGCTCACGTTCGTGCCCATCGACTACATCGGCCTGGCCCTGCTGGTGGTTGGGGTGGGCGCGCTGCAGGTCCAGCTGGACAAGGGCAACGACCTGGACTGGTTCGGGTCCCCGGTGATCGTCACCCTGGCGGTGGTGTCCACCGTCGCCCTGGTCTTCTTCGTGGCCTGGGAACTCACCGAGGAACATCCCATCGTGGACCTGCACCTGTTTCGTGGCCGCAACTTCCTGGTGGGGGTTCTCGTCCTCAGCGTGGGCTACCTTGTGTTCTTCGGCAACGTGGTGATCCTGCCCCTGTGGCTGCAGACCCAGCTCGGCTACACCGCGACCTGGGCGGGGCTGGCGGCCGCACCCATCGGCATACTGCCGGTGTTCCTGTCCGCCTTCGTGGGGCGCAACATGCACCGCCTGGACCTACGCGTCTGGGCCAGCTTCAGCTTCGGGGTGTTTGCCGCGGTCTCGTTCTGGAACAGCGGCTTCAATACTCAGGTCACATTCGGGGACATCTTCATCCCGCGCCTGCTCATGGGCCTGGGGGTGGCCAGCTTCTTCGTACCCCTGACGGCCCTGACCCTGTCGGACATCCAACCGAAGATGATGGCCAGCGCCACGGGCCTGTCCAACTTCACCCGTATCCTGGCCGGCAGCTTCGGTACCTCTCTGAGCATCACCCTCTGGGACCGGCGCGACAGCTTCCACCACAGCGTCCTCGCGGACCACCTGAGCGCCTTCGCCCCTCAGACCACCGGCGCCCTCGGCACCCTGAACGGCCTGGGACTGGCCGACCCGGCCAACGCGGCCTTCCTTGATCGTTTAGTCGAGAAGCAGGCGGTCATGCTCTCCACCAACGACATCTTCTGGCTGTCCGGTTGTTTCTTCACGGCGCTGGCGCTGCTGATCTGGATGGCCAGGCCGCCTCGCCACGAAGCCGGTCTGGAGGACATGGGCGCCCATTGATGGCCGCCGGCCGGGAAAAGTGAGCCGGGGCTCAGTCTGAGGCCGCGGGAGCCTGGTCGTCGCGAGGTCCCGTCCCGGGCCAGCCGCTGCGCAGGTGCAGGTCGCGCTGGGGATAGGGGATGACGATGCCTGCGGCCTTGAACTGGCGCCAGATGGCAAGGTTCACGTCAGAGCGCACGTTCGTGACCCCCTGCTGGGGATCGTTGATCCACACGCGCAACTCCAGTTCGACGCCGCTGTCGCCGAAGGACAGCAGGCGGGCGGCGGGTGCCGGCTCGGCCAGCACACGCGGGATGGCGCGGGCCGCCTCCAGCATGAGCACCATGGCCTGTTCCGGGTCGTTGTCATAGCTGATGGAGACCGGAATCTTCAGGCGCACGTTGGGATCGCTGTAGCTCCAGTTGATCACCTCGTTGGTGATCAGGGTCTCGTTGGGGATCAGGCGCTCCACCCCGTCGCGGTCGCGCACCACCACGTAGCGGGCATGCAGCTCCTGTACCCAGCCGAACTTGTCGCCGATGGTGATGACGTCGCCGGGACGGATGGAGCGGTCGAACAGCACGATGAAGCCGCTGATGAAGTTACTGGCGATGCGCTGCAGGCCGAAGCCCAGGCCCACGCCCACCGCGCCGCCGAACACCGTGAGGGTGGTCAGGTCGATGCCCACCGCTTCCAGGGCCACCAGGAAGGCCAGGGTGAGCAGCACGAAGCGGCTGAGCTTGACCATGGCCACCTGCATGTTCGCGTTTGCGAACCTGGCTTGGCGCAGCTTCTGCTCGATCAGGCGGGACAGCCACAGCGCCAGCACCCACAAGAGGGCCAGGGCCAGGACCAGTTTGATGACCGCCAGCAGGGAGATTCGGGTATTCCCGACCTGCATGCCGATGCCGTTCAGGGCTTGGAACACGGCGGGCAGCCAACCCAGGAGATACAGCGCGACCACGATCCAGATCGAGGTGGAGACCAGGTTCTCCCACGCCTTCACCGCCGGACCGGGCTCGAAGGTCTTGCGCAGAAAGTAGACGACGATGCGTATGGTGGCCAGCGAGATCAACAGGGGCACCGCCAGGTCGAGCAGGTCCACCCGATGGCCCATGCCGCCCACCATGGCCCGTCCCGCCAACACCCCCATCAACATGCTGACGGGAAACAGGATGCGCTGGAGGCTTTTCAGGGTGAACCGCCTGAGCGCGTGTTCCTCGCTCTCCTCCGAGAGGGCCGCCAGGCTGTGGCCCAGCGTCCGATGGACCAGAATGGCGCCCAGCAGCGCGGCCAGCAATACGCCCAGTTGCCACCAGAAGGCGGGATGCTGGGGCATGGCCCGCCAGTTGCCCAGCAGGGTCCGGATCTCATCGGAAACGGTGAAGGGCATGGTTCGGCGCGTCCAGGGTCATGATCGCGGGAACATACCCGAAACCCGGCCACTGTGCCAAAGTCGCAGGGTGGGGAGTGGGGATGGAAAGGGGAAGTGGGGGCGGCGGCAGTCTTTTCGGCTCACCGCTACCCGATTGCTATCAGCGCACCCCCGCCGGCTTGGCCACGTACAGATTCGGTAGGTCGCGGCGCAGATTTTCGATCTTGGGAAGATCGTTGATGACGATGTAGGGGTTGTGGGGATGTCGGATCAGGTAGTCCTGGTGATACGCCTCCGCAGGATAGAAGGCCTTCAGGGGCGTGACCTGGGTCACGATGGGTCGCTTGAACGACCCGTCACGCTCCAGCTGACGGATGTAGTCCCGGGCGACGCGGCGTTGCTCGTTGTTGGAATAGAAGACTGCCGACCGATACTGGGTCCCCGTGTCTGGCCCCTGGCGGTTGAGCTCGGTGGGGTCGTGGGCCACCGCGAAGAAGACCTTCAATAGACGACCGTAAGAGATCCGGGAAGGGTCGTAGGTGATGCGCACGGATTCCGCGTGTCCGGTCGTGCCGGTGCTGACCGTCTCGTAATGGGCCGTTGCCACGTCGCCCCCGGAGTAGCCGGCGGTCACGTTGAGGACGCCTTTCACATGCTGGAAGACCCCCTCCACGCCCCAGAAACACCCCCCGGCCAAGACCGCGGTCTGAGGACCCCGCCCCGGCGTCAGAGGGGCGTCGACCCGCGGATTGGGCAACGAAACCGCAGTCGTGGCGGCGTCACAGGCCGCCAGGCTCAGCAGCGCCAGCAGGCCCAGAAACCCGGCCAGACTACGGGTGAAAAACTGTGACATGGTCTGATCCTCCTTGTCCGCCGACGTGGCGTGTCACGAAACCGGTTCTAGAGTGGCAACACACCCTACTTATTTCCGCTTGAAAAGCTTCAGGTATTCGCCGTAGCCGTCCTTCACCAGGTCTTCCTCCGGAATGAAGCGCAGCGCCGCCGAATT
>JBJKSP010000166.1:0-2757 GCA_046703865.1 Thiobacillaceae bacterium | reverse complement strand
GAACCTGCTGGACATGGGCACGGTCTGGAAGCCGGTGGCGGGATCCGAGGACGTGTTCGAGGGGACCGATCGCAAGACCGGCGAACCCACGTGGACCGGCACCCGCGTCGATCTGGTCTTCGGGTCGAACTCCCAGCTCCGTGCCCTGGCCGAGGTCTACGGAAGTGCCGACGCAAAGGAGAAGTTCGTCAGGGACTTCGTGGCCGCGTGGGCCAAGGTCATGAACCTGGACCGCTTCGATCTGGCCTAGTCTTGAGGGCTTCAAGCCGGATTCTGGAGGGCCCGTTGGAGGATCGGGAAGCATCGATGCGACCATCCGATGGCGGTTCCGGACAGTGATGCAAGCCCCGGACAAAAAATGGACGGCGTTTCAAACAATCTGAAACGCCGTCCTTCTATTATTTGAGCGCGAGCCTGTGCGGAGGCTAAATGAACATGACAAGCACCTGAAGGGCGACACCTTCCGCATTTCGCCAGGCTTACCCTGCAGGGCGCTGGGAACGGAGACGCCGGCGGCTTGTCGCTAACGCATCCGATCGCAAGGTCGGCCACACCATGAGGAGGACACCATGAGCATCGAACCCCACGCCAGCATCGAAGGCAGTCCCCTGGACAACAACGAGCTGGAGCGCATGAACGAATGGTGGCACGCGTGCAACTACCTGGCGGCGGGCATGATCTACCTGCAGGCGAACCCTTTGCTGCGGGAGCCGCTCAAGACCGAGCACATCAAGAACCGCCTGCTGGGCCACTGGGGCTCCAGCCCGGGCCTGGCCTTCATCTACCTGCACCTGAGCCGCCTCATCCGACTCAACGACGTGAACGCCATCTTCGTCGCCGGACCCGGCCACGGGGCGCCGGGGGTGCTGGCCCCGGCCTACCTGGAGGGGACCTATTCGGAGATCTATCCGGAAAAAGGGGAGGACGAGGACGGTCTGCACCGCTTCTTCAAGGAGTTCTCCTTCCCCGGCGGCATCGGCAGCCACTGCACCCCGGAGACCCCCGGCTCCATCCACGAGGGGGGCGAGCTGGGCTACAGCCTCACCCACGCCTTCGGCGCCGCCTACGACAACCCGGACCTACTGGTGGCGGCGGTGGTGGGGGACGGAGAGTCGGAGACGGCGGCCCTGGCCACCTCCTGGCATTCCATCAAGTTCCTGAATCCGGTCCGGGACGGCGCGGTCCTGCCCATCCTTCACCTGAACGGCTACAAGATCAACAACCCCACCGTCCTGGCCCGCATCCCCCGGGAGGAGCTGGACCAACTGCTGCAGGGCTACGGCTGGTCGCCCTGTTTCGTGGAGGGCGAGGACCCGGTCTTCATGCACCAGTCCATGGCCGCCACCCTGGAGCATTGCCTGGGCGAGATCCGGGAGATCCAGCGCCGGGCCCGGGCCGAGGGCACGCCGACCCGGCCCCGCTGGCCCATGATCGTGCTGCGTTCCCCCAAGGGCTGGACCGGCCCCAAGGAGGTGGACGGCCATAAGGTGGAGGGCTACTGGCGCGCCCACCAGGTGCCCCTGCCGGGCGTTCGGGAGAACCCGAAGCACCTGGCCCAGCTGGAGTCCTGGCTCAGGAGCTACCGGCCCGAGACGCTGTTCGGCCCGGACGGACGGCTGGTGCCCGAGCTCAAGGCCCTGAGCCCCCAGGGTACCCGGCGCATGAGCGCCAACCCCCATGCCAACGGCGGCGTCTTGCGCCGGGCCCTGCGCCTGCCGGACTTCAAGGACTATGCCGTGGACGCGGCCTCCCCCGCCTCCGCCGAGGTGGAGAACACCCGGCCCCTGGGGCGGTTCCTGCGCGACATCATGAACATGAACCCAGACAACTTCCGGGTCTTCGGCCCGGACGAGACCACCTCCAACCGGCTGGACGACGTCTACCAGGCCAGCGGCAAGACCTGGCTGGCCCAGACCCTGCCGGAGGACGCCGACGGCGGCCTGCTCTCCCCGGACGGCCGGGTCATGGAGGTGCTCTCCGAACACACACTGGAGGGCTGGCTGGAGGGTTATCTGCTCACCGGGCGGCACGGCTTCTTCTCCACCTACGAGGCCTTCGTGCACGTCATCGACTCCATGTTCAACCAGCACGCCAAGTGGCTGGAGATCGCCGCAGGCATCCCCTGGCGGGCGCCGGTCTCGAGCCTCAACCTGCTCATCACCTCCACCGTCTGGCGCCAGGACCACAACGGCTTCACCCACCAGGACCCGGGCTTCCTGGACGTGGTAGTGAACAAGAGCCCCACGGTCACCCGCATCTATCTGCCGCCGGACGCCAACTGCCTGCTCTCGGTGGCGGACCACTGCCTGAGGAGCGTGGACAACGTCAACGTGATCGTGTGCGACAAGCAGATGCACCTGCAGTACCTGGACATGGACGCAGCCATCAAGCACTGCACCAAGGGCATCGGCATCTGGGACTGGGCCAGTTCGGACCAGGACGAAGAGCCTGACGTGGTGATGGCGTGCTGCGGCGACGTCCCCACCCAGGAGGCACTGGCCGCGGTGGCCCTGCTGCGGGAGCACTTCCCCGCGCTCAAGATCCGCTTCATCAACGTGGTGGACCTGTACAAGCTCACTCCCGCCAGCGAGCATCCCCACGGGCTCTCCGACCGGGACTTCGACAGCCTGTTCACGGTGGACCGGCCCATCATCTTCAACTTCCTCGGCTACCCCTGGCTGATCCACCGCCAGGCCTACCGGCGCAGTAACCACAAGAACCTACACGTGCGCGGTTACAAGGAAGAGGGCACCACCA
>JBJKSP010000165.1:0-3295 GCA_046703865.1 Thiobacillaceae bacterium | reverse complement strand
CAGCGGGGCCGCCCACAGCAGCATCTGCATGGAATCCGCGATGAGGGGAGACACAAGCCAGATGGCCACGGCCACCATTAGGACGCCGAAGAACTTCTTGACCGCGTCCATCCAGCCGCCTGCCCTTGGCAGCAGTGCACCGGCGGAGATGCCCACCAGGAGGAGCGGTACGCCCATGCCCAAGGCAAGGGTGAACAGGGAAACGGCCCCCAGCACCAGATCGCCGCTCTGGCCGATGTACAGCAGGGCGCCCGCCAAGGGAGCGGCCACGCAGGGGCCCACGATCAGGGCTGAAAGCACCCCCATGATGAACACCCCCACCAGATTGCCGCCCTTGAGCTTGTTGCTCGCCTCGGTGAATCGGCTTTGCAGGAAGCTGGGCAGCTGCAGGTCGTAGAAGCCGAACATGGAAAACGCCAGGGCCAGGAAGATGGCGGCGCCGAAGCCGAGCGCCCAGGGGTTTTGCAGGGTATTGGAGATCAGGGTTCCGGAAAGACCTGCGAACACCCCGGCGATGGCGTAGGTCAGCGCCATGCCGAGAACGTAGAACAGGGACAGGACAAAGCCCCGCCGCTTGGTGATCCCCTTGCCCTGTCCCACGATGATGCCGGACAGGATGGGGATCATGGGGAAGACGCAGGGTGTGAGGGACAGCAGCAGACCGAAGCCGAAAAAGCTGGCCACCACGACCCAGAAGTTGCCGCCCCGCAGGATGGCCGTGATCTTCCCGGTCTCCGAAACGGCCTGGCTGGGCGCGGCCGCGGGTGGCTGGGCCTCGGGCGTTGCAGTGGCCGGCGGGGCCTCGGCCTGGGCCGGCGTAGTGGTTTGGACCGGTGCAGTGGTTTGGGCCGGCGCAGCGGATTGAGATGGCGTAGCCGTATTGGCCTGCTCTGGGGTCTGGGGCGGCGCCGTGCTTGGGGCCGGCTCAGCCGTTTGGATCGGTGCCGGGGTTTGCGCCGGCGTCGTACCTCCGGCCGGTGCGACTGCCTGGGCCGGGACCGCGGTCGTCTGGGCACCCGTGACGTTCAGGGAATAGGTCTTCGCGATGGGTGGATAACACACCCCTTTCTCGCTGCAGCCTTGATAATTGGCCGTGATGCTGACCTGGTTCGGTCCGGCGGTGAGGCCCGTGAGGCGGAAACTGGCGTCGAAGGAATGATGGTAGACATGAAGCGTGCCGAAATTGGGGTCCTGCTTCACATCTGCGGTTGGCAGGGAGAGCCCTTCCACGCTGACGCCGGCCGGCTTGTCCACCGTGAAATGGATCTTGTCCCGGTAGAGGTAATACTGGTTTGCGATGGTGAAATGGGCATGGACCGCATTGCCTCCGGCCGGCGCCAGGTCGAGCTGGAAGGCCTCGTCCGGAGGCAGGAATTTCGGTTCGCCACCTCCGCCGGTGAGGGCGCCGGCCAGTTGCTTCAGACGTGCGATGAGGTTGGAGTTCTGAACCGGTATGGCGCTCGTGGCGGGTGGGGATTCGGGGCTTGCCGCTGCCGGGCTGGGCGAACCGGGCCTCAGCCCGGGCTGGATCTCCACCACCGCCTGCTGGGGCGGATAGCACACCCCGATATCCGCGCAGCCCTGGTATGTCGCCGTCAGCTTGAATGGCTTGGTGACGACCGCCCCGAGGATGGGGATGCGGATGCGCAGGTCGCCACGATAGATCTCGAGCTTGCCGAAAAACTCGTCCTCCTTGACCTTGCCGGGAGGCATGGCCGCCTGCCCCAGTTGCACGCCGGAATCCGCGGAGAACTTGATCTTGTTGCGGTAGAGATAATAGCCGTCGGCGATCTGGAAGCGGGCCTCCACGTTGGCCGGGTCCACCAGCCCGGCCGAGAAGCGGAAGGCCTCTTCCGGCGCCAGCAGTCCGTCCTGGGCATGTACCCAAAGCGACGTCAGGGACAGCAGGACAAACAAGAAAATGCGCATGAAAGACTCCAATGGTCAGGCCCGCGTTTCCGCGGAGACCCATTGCAGATAGTCGGGCAGCCCCTGATGGATGGGTAGCGCCAGGATTTCGGGCAATTCGTAAGGATGCCGTTCTCGAAGATAAGTTTCCAGGTCGGGGTAGCGCGCCACGGTGGTCTTGATCATCAAAGTGGTCTCCGTATCTTCCTGGACAACGCCGTTCCAGCGATAGACGGAAGTGCAGGGGGCCAGCACGTTGGCACAGGCGGCAAGTCTTGCCTCTACCAACTGATGGGCAAGTTGGCGCGCAGAGTCAGGATCAGGCAAAGTGGTGAGGACGATCAAGGATTGCATGGATGGTTGATGATGCAGGCGTTGTTTTTGATGATTATAGCCGTGGGCCTTCCCACCCTGGAACTCGTAGGAATCTACCTGATCTGGCAGAAAATAGGCCCATGGACTTTGGTCTGGCTGCTGGGCGCCATGTTCTGGGGCATCTGGCTCCTGCGCCGGGAGCATATGGAATTTTTGCCCAGGCTCGCCCATCACATTATTGCCGGCGACACGCCGTTCGGTGTCCTGTTCGCTACGGCCAGGCGGGTGATGGCGGGGCTGCTCCTGATCTTTCCGGGCGCCATCAGCGACGTGGTGGCGGTGGTGCTTCTGCTCTGGCCGGGCGGCCGGACCCCGCCCGGGACTATGCCGCCCCGTGGCCCGGGGGGCGATGTGATCGAAGGCGACTACCATCGCGTGGAATGAGGCCGGGGGGCGCCCGGCATCTGTCGGGCCGGCGCCCCGAAGCGCCCCCGTCGCATGCGCGAAATTATTGTCAACACACCCTAGAATAGCGTTCATGCCATCCAAGACTGATCCGTCCGTGAATCCATCCCCCCACCTGTCCTATCGAGATGCCGGCGTGGACATCGAAGCCGGCGACTCCTTGGTGGAGCGCATCAAGCCCCATGCACGGCGCACCCTGCGTCCGGAGGTGCTGGGGGGGATCGGCGGATTCGGCGCCCTGATGGAGATCCCAAAGCGTTACCGGGAACCGGTGCTCATCTCCGGCACCGACGGCGTGGGCACCAAGCTCAAGCTGGCGTTTCAGATGGGAAAGCACGACACCATCGGCATCGACCTGGTGGGCATGAGCGTCAACGACATCCTGGTCCAGGGTGCCGAGCCCCGGTTCTTCCTGGACTATTTCGCCTGCGGCCGGCTGGACGTGGAGGTGGCGGAGCAGGTGGTGTCCGGGATTGCACGGGGCTGCGAGCTGGCCGGTTGCGCCCTCATCGGCGGGGAGACGGCGGAGATGCCGGGCATGTACCCGCCGGGCGAATACGACTTGGCCGGTTTCGCCGTGGGGGTGGCGGAGAAGTCCCGGCTCGTC
>JBJKSP010000164.1:0-5573 GCA_046703865.1 Thiobacillaceae bacterium | reverse complement strand
TTGGTGGCTCAGCCGCCCAATCGTGTGGGTCGGGTTTGCTGAACCGCTTGCGTGGGCACGGGGGGTATCCGTCATCGACTCTTTGGATTCATCGTGGCATCGATCTCAGTCGAGATGGGCGTAGTCGATCTGGTCCAGTCCCTGATATTTCCGACTGGCTTGCGCCTGCAGCCGCTCGACCAGGCGGATGATGTCGACGCGGATTTCCAGGCGCGCCGGCATGCCGACGCGGCGTTCCTCGATCAGGCCGCGCTCGCGCAAGTTGCGGCGGGCGTTTTCCTGTTCGGTTCGGGTCAGGCATGTGGCCTCGGCCCATTGCGCCATGGTCAAGCGCATCCAACCCTCCGACCCGTCCGGCAGGTCGGCCGCCGCCTGACAGGCGCAGGAGAGGAAGAGGGCGGCCGTGACTCCGCCGCCCATCTCCACGAATGCCCGGTGGAACGACACCGGTTCGTCGTATAGCTCAAGCAAAACACCCGGGGTGAGCGTGCGTTGTGTGGGTGGCATCCCTTGTGTCGGACAGGCAAGCGGTCGATTCATGTCGTGCTCTCCTTGAAGACAGCCCAGAGTGACGCCAGGGGTAGGTCCGGAAATTGTTCGGCCAAGAGGCGGAAACGGGCGGTCAGGTCGTCACTCTGAGAGCGGGTACTGCGCCAGAACCGGAATACCTGCTCGGCAACCGATGGATCCAGCTTGCGTACCCGGCTTCGTCTCTGGGTATTTGCAGCAAGCTGCCTGAGCCGGCGAAATTCGTGATCGGTAATGCCGAACAACTCCAGCATGGTCGCCGCCGAGGCGCCCCGCTGGATGAACCACAGAAGCTGATCCTGGCGATGAAGCATGTCCTTGAGGCGATTGCGCGCCAAGCATAGTTGGGACTCGTCGACGATCACCGAGATAAAGGCCGGGCGTTGCTGCGCCAGGCGCAGCAGCTCCACCGTGGGAGTGCGCTTCAGTTGTTCCAACGTGGTGTGGCTCACCACCGCGAGCAGTTGCTCCAGGTTCTCGCCGCCTTGGTCGGCCTGGTCGACTAGGTGCTGTAAGAGAGCGACCACGTGGCGCGGGTCTGAGAGGGGAAGGCCGGGCAAGGTATTCATTCCGGGTCTGCCATCGTGAAGCGCTCAGGCGAGCTTGTGCGTAGCGCGCGCAGGGCCGAGACTAGTCCCAACCAGACCGGTACCGAGGGCGAGGCCGAAGCCAGGCGCTTGCCCAGCGATAGGGGGTCGATGGGCATGCCCAGGATGGTGTCCATGTAATGCTGGAGGGCGAACTCGTCGCGACCTTGTTCCTGCCGTTGGGCCTGGCGCCAGGTGGAATCCTCCGGCATCGATCCCGACCAAGAGCCGTCGAGTTGCTCCGAGAGCATGGCCAGCATCCACCAGCCGAAGTGGCGGTCGGAACCGCTTTCAGTCAGGTCGATGGGCTCGTCGTTTTCGGGGATTTCCATGTAGAAGCCGGTGGGCCAGTCCTCGGCGAGACGCAGGCAGTCGGCCGATTCGGTCAGCCGGGCGAACCGAGTCGCCAAATCCTGAATCTGGCTGATCGGTTCGGCACCCGGCTTTTGTGCCAATGTGGCCGGCCCGTTATCCAATCGCCTCGTTGGGGATTGATCATGCGTGTCGCCGGCGCCGGTTTCGCTGATATTAGAAGAGGGCAGGGCAGGGGGGCTGGGTACGGCTGGCTTCATCTGGACCCTGGCCTTGGCCAGCAGCACGGCGATATCCGCGCTCGGCTGGCGCTGGCAGAGATCGCGGGCGAGACGTACCAGCTCGACGCTCTCGTCCAGCTCCGTGGCTACGACCTGTTCCAGCAGCTCGATCACCCTGGCCGACTGCAGCGCCCGGGTGCTCAGCCAGGTCTGCTCGGCGCGCTTCAACACCGGGTCGCGCAGTTCCGGCCAGGCCTCGATCCGTTGGGAATGCTTCAGCAGGCGTTCCAGGGCGTTGAAAGCAGGCTGCAGTTCCGAAACAACCGGCCTGGACAAAGCGTTGCAGGCCTCACCCAAGGCCGCCAGTTGGGCGACGGCGAAGTTGAAGTAGCTCAAGGTGGTCTTGCCGAGCGGCAATCCTCGTTCCTTCAAGGCCTGCTCGTAGGCTCGCGCGGACATTGGGTTACCGGTTTCCGACTCGATCATCTGCTTCAGGTCGGCGTAGGCCCTGGCCTTGTCCCAGAAGATCATCTCGCCGCGCAGCTCGTTTTCAACCAGATGGGCGGATAGGGTGGAGGATTCGGAGATCCAGGGTGTGTAGGTGACGACGACGTACTGGAATGCCGCGTCGCCGGTTTCGCCGAACAGTTCCTGGAGCGCCGTCAGGCGGGTATTGCCGCCTTTGCCGACCATGTACTTCTCTTGGCCCGGCCGGCGGGTGACGACCAGAGGGCTGGTGAGCCGCTTGGTCGAACGGATGGATTCCTTGATGACGTCGAATTGATCGTTGATCGCCTTACGGGGGTTCTTGTCATAGTGAAGGATATCCATCACCGGTAGCGTCATCTGGCTCTCGGTGTCGATCGACAGTTGGTGGCTGTTGTCCAGCGGCAGGCCGACACTCAAGGATTCCTTGACCATCCTGGCTCGGAGATCGACCTGGCTGATGGCTCGCGTCCCGCTCGGTTGCGACAGTTCCCGTTGTTGCGCCTTCCGGGCCGCGTCGGGGATCGCCACCGGGGCCGGGAGCCGGTCCTGAGCGCTCATGCGGTGCTCACTTCATCGAGAGCCGGTTGCGAGGCCGGAGAAGGCGACTTGGACGTGTCCTCGTCGTCCGAGAAACCGCCCGCGTAGACGCCGCTGAGCGAGGGGATCAGTTCCCAGACCAGGTGATGCATGGTGTCGAACGGCGTCACGCCGCGCTCGCGGCGTTTCAACCGATGTACCGGCAACTGGGCGGTGGCCGCTTCGTTGTAGGCCACGCTGGCCGGTATCGCGGTCTCGGCCAGGGTGACCAAGCCGCGCATCTCCAGGTAGCTCTGGCGGATTTCCTGGGTAATCTGTCGCGCATCGTTGGTGTGCCCGACCCGGTTGATGACTGCGGTGAGCGGCCCTGGCGAGATGCCCAAAGCCTGGGCTTCTTCGAGTTTGATCAGCAACTCGAAGGTGCCGGTCCGGAATTCACGCGCGCTCGGCGTCTCTGGCAAGACCGGGGAGATCAGGCGGTGCGCGGCCAAGGCTGCCGTGTAGAGCAACGGTCCCTGGGCGCCCGGGGTGTCGATGAACACTAGATCGTAGTTGTCTTCGATGACCGGGGCGCGCAGTGCCTTGCGCAGGATCATCGGCGCGTCGATGCGGCCCTGGATGAACTGTTCCAGATCGGTGGTCTCAATGCCGGCGAATTTACGGCGCGGTGCGTCGCAGACGATGATGTCCAACCGATCCCAGGCCGTGGTCGAGATCGCCGATTCGGAGACCCGGCCGCTCAGAACGATGGAAGTCAGGCCATCCGGAGCCTGCCGTTGCAGTGGGTAATATTTCGACAGCGAGCCCTGGATGTCGGCATCGACCAAGAGCACGCGCAGCCCCATATCGGCGGCCAACGCACCGAGATTGGCGGTCAAGGTTGTTTTGCCGATCCCGCCTTTGGTCCCAACTATGCTCAGAATGACCACATGAACCTCCCACATCGGTTAAGTATGCTTTTGGCTGTGATATTAAATAATAAACCAGTGCAAGTATAGATAATATTTCACTGGATTCGTACGTTGATGCCAGGTCGGCAGGCGGCTATGGCTGTACCAGAGGGCAGGCAGCCACATGATTTTTAACGTGGTACATACCATGGGTAACCGGGCATAATTGCCCGCATCCTGATGATCAAACCAGGGCCTATGAGCGGGTTGGCCTCGAACCCTACCCGTTGGATTCGAAGACCATGATGATGACGCCCGCCGATCTATATGCCAGCCTCCAATCGAGTGCGGCCAGGCGGCTGAATACGTTGCAGGAAGCTGGATGGCACTAACCAAGGCGGAATTCTGTGACCTTTTGCACGAGAAACTGGGCCTGAACAAGCGAGAGGCCAAGGAGTTCATCGAATCCTTCTTCGAAGAACTCGGCGTGATATTGGAGCGTGGCGAAGACGTCAGATTATCGGGATTCGGCAACTTTCAACTTCGCGATCAGCCACAGCGCCCCGGACGCAATCCCAAGACCGGCGAGGCAATGCCGATCCATGCCCGCCGGGTGACCACCTTCCACGCCAGTCCAAAGCTCAAGCTGGCGGTGGAAAGCGAGAGCGATGGCTCCAAGTCGTGAGTGATATGACGGAAACGCCCGAACAGGCGATCGAACAATTCCTTCGTAGGGGCGAACACGATGCGACGTTCAGGGCGTGGCCAGGAGACGATTGCTTCGCCTGTGCTCGATTCGGAGATTCCGCCCTGCGCAGTGCTTTGGTTACCGCGGTTCGTGAACGCACGCCACATGCCACGCGACCCGGTACGTTGGCCAATTTGGACATCGTTGCCGTTACGCGGGAGAAGGTCACGCCCATGGTTCGAGGCTTATTTACAGCCTCCGAGCAGGAGGCGGTCCTCGACGTGCTTGCGCATTCCGTTGTTGTTCTGACGCCAGCCACAATCGAAGGCGTGCTTGATCAGATATGCCTGCGAGGCCTACAGCCGCATTCACGAACTTGGTGTGGGCCCCAAAGGTCGGAGGAGACTTCTAGCAGAACACGAGCAGGGGCCAATGCCGGCGGATGATCGGGTGAATATCGACGAGTACCTTGATATCCTTCGAGAGGCTGTCGCGGCACGTAATGGCTGGAAGCACATCTTGCAGCGGTGTTCGCCTTCTGTTTCCCGGATAACGACGAAAGGAGATGATAGATGGCCTGCGATAGGCGGATGGTAGAGAAGGGTGGCGGTGACGTCCACCCCACAACCGCAACCTGCACCAGCGTAGAAACCTAACACGAAAAGCCAAGCTTACGAAGCCAGCTTGACCTTCGACGTTGTCCCTTTCGGGACCATCGTCCAGTCGAGCCAAGTTGTTTTCGCGGACTGCTCGTAAAGCATGCATATCAATAGGCGGGCCTCCCGCGGGGTCTGCTCCCATACCTCCTGGGTCAGGGCGAGCCCGCACCACATCGCGTCATGAGTCATTGCGTCTTTGATCCGCGCCATGCGCTCATCCATTGACGGGTTCAGGACGAAATCTTCCGGGTTTAATGCTCCGGCGAGCAAATAAGCTTGGGCGACAGGGGTTCCAAGGTAATCGGCGGCTCGTTTCAGAACTTCGCGGCCAACCTGAGGGATAGGCTTTTCGCCCCGCGCCAGGGCCATCAGGTAGACATAGGTGATGCCGAGGTGCTCAGCCAATGCCTTTGGTGTATCGCCTCGTTTGCTTATTTCTTCCCACAACGACGCAATGAGTGCGGCTCCTGCAGGGCTTTCAGGTGTCTTGGCGCTGCTGGCCGCCGGCTTGCGGGGTTGGTGGACGGTTTTATCTGTGGTCTTATCTGGCATATTGTTCACCTGTTGCGTGGATGTGTAATGACGCACGGGTTTAATTTATACACCATCAACAGCAAACTTGTCCTTAGAGGTGGCTGCGGAATTTCGGACAGTCGGCTAAG
>JBJKSP010000163.1:0-2888 GCA_046703865.1 Thiobacillaceae bacterium | reverse complement strand
CCCATCCCGGATCATCTCTTGTCGTCCACTGATCGAGGAGCTTCCCGATGCTGAAAAAGACTCTCGCCGCCGTCGCCCTGTCCGCCGCCTCCGTCCTGATGGCACTGGCCGACGAGCCGCCCGTGATCGTCAAAATCCCCCGCCTCACGGTGGAGGCCGCCGAGAAGATCGCCCAGGCGGCCATGGCCGCCTGTCGCAAGCAGGGCATCCAGATCGGGGTCACGGTGGTGGATCGCAGCGGCGATCCCATGGTGTTCCTGCGCGATACCCTGGCGCCCACGGTGACCATCGAGGTGAGCAAGGAGAAGGCCTACACCGCGGTCAATTTCAACGCCCCGCTGTCCACCATGGAGAACCGCTTCACCAAGCCCTTCTCCGTAGGCAAGGTGCAGGGACTGCTGTTTTCCGCCGGGGGCATCCCCATCGAGGCGGCAGGCAACATCGTCGGCGCCGTGGGTGTCTCCGGCGCCGCCACCGGCACGCAGGACGAGGCTTGCGCCCGGGCGGGCCTCCAATCCGTCCAGATGGACCTGGACATGGCCGGGCCGTAAACCGCCGGCCAGCCGAGGTTTAAAAGGTAGCCCCGTTGCAAGCGGGGCTTCTTTATTGCAACCCGGCGGAGCGGTGGGGCGGGGGAGGATTTACGGAGACAGGAGGCCGGTGCAGGACGGCTTTCGGGCCGGGCAGCCGGTCGGGCTGTTCACAAGGACAGACTACCCATAAGCCAGGCCGCTCTTCAGCGACTGTTATGAATCCCCGGGCTTGCGCAGCATTGCCTCCACATCGTCGATCTTGTCGTGCAACAGGTTGATCCTGTGGGCCAGGCCCTGGATTTCGGCGTGTGCCTGGCGATTGACGTCGAAATCCAGCTCGCTCCGCAGGCGATCCTTCTTGTCCTGGCGGTTCTGGCTCATCATGATGACGGGCGCCTGGATTGCGGCGAGCATGGAAAGGAAGAGGTTGAGCAGGATAAAGGGATAAGGGTCCCAGGCCTTGTGCCCGAGTTCGACGTTGATGGCCGTGTATATGGCAAGGACCACCGTGAAGAGGATGATGAACATCCACGAACCGCCGAAGGACGCCACGATGTCGGCGATGCGCTCGCCCAGGGTTTCCGCCTCTTCGATCACGGCATTCGGATTGCGTGCGGCACGCATGCGGATGAGTCTTTCCGCGGAATGGAACTGCTTGCCCATGACGGTCATGAGGTCCAGGCCGGCATCCGGCTTCTTCCTCAGCAGGACGGTGATGTCGTTCAGGTCCACCTCGATGCATTCGGTCTCTTCCACCGCAGTGGCCTCGGTCTCGTGCGGAATCCGCGCCATCATCGACGCGAAGCCGAAGACCTCGCCATGGATCGGCATGTCCAGGAGCACGACCTGATTGTCCTCGTCGATGGTCGTGACCTGCACGGAGCCGGACACCATGATGAAGGCGCGTTCGCTCGGATCACCCACCTTGTAGATACGCTGCCGCGGCGCAAAGCGCCGAAGTTCAACCTGGGACGCGAGAACGGCCAGCTCTTCCCCGTCGAGCAAGGCGAACAGCTGAACCGCTTTGAGGACATCGGGGTTACAGGCCATGGAACACCTCGCTGGCTGGAAACGCTCGGACCTGGGCACTCCTCCAACCAGACCCGGGCCGGTCGTGTGCTCTGACATCATACCAAGCCACGAATTCCCGATGATGCCGAAGATCATTCCAGGAGGCGCAGGATAGGGTTTGTGCCCAGGCGGACATCATGGCCGTCCCATTCGAGCCCGATCCGAGGATATCCAACGCCCATGACATCCGGGCCTCGAAAGGCCGCCCGGGATCAATCAATCCACGCCAGCGGCTGGCGATGGCCTAAATTCTCCCGCCTAAAGTTGTCTGGCCATCATCCGTAAATTGTATAGCAGGCAAGATAACTATCTAATTGATATATATGGAAGAATTCATACGCGAAGGCCGCTTGGCGCGGCGCGCGGGGGGCCGGGCTGTCCCGGTATCGGCGTTTGCCACCGACGCCCGTGGGTCCTTATGCAGCGGGAGTCGTCATGGGTCCGATGCCGGAGCTGATCGCGACCGAGTGGCGGTCCGACGTCCCGACTTGGCCGTACTGGCCGGGAAGCTGCCGTGATCTTTGCCGGAAAGCTCAACCATGTCCGGTTGGGCCTCCTTGGCATCCTCGGCCTGCTGCTGGTGGGATGGCTGGCTGTCGATGCGGTGGTGCATGACGACAGCCCCCATGCCGCCCTCGCCCTGACCGAGACCCTCAGCGCACGGGAGGGTCAAATCCGCGAACAGGTGTTGGGTCTGCGCTACGGCCTGGGCCCAGACGATGGCACCCTGAGCCGACTCGAACGGGCCGACCAGAAGGACGCGGCCCGGCTGGCGAGTCTGGCCGGGTATCCGGCGTTGCGCAAGGCCGTCCGGGGCTATGTGGAACTGGTCCGGCAGGAGGCAGGCTGGGCGGAAGCGTTCAGGACCAAGAACGCCCTGGTCCGCGCTTCCCTGGCCTACTTCCAGTACGATGTCTTCGACGTGATGGACAAGCTGCCCCGGACCCCGGCGGGGCTGGCCATCCACCATGACTTGTCCCAGCTGGCCAACCTGATCCTGAAACGCAACCAGACACCTCACAGCGATGTGGAAGAGCGGCTGCGCAGCCTGGCCTGGCTGACACGGCTCGACGCCAATCAGCTGTCGGCCAAAGGGCAGGCCGAGATCGATCAGATCATGCACCACACGATTTTGATCGACCGCTATCTCCCCGAACTGGATTCGGTCACGAGCCAACTCCTCGACTCGAACGCTCGCCAGCAGCTGGCGACCATCGCCCGCTTGGCCCGGGAGAAGATCCAGGTCCAGGCCCGGCAGGCCGAGCGCAATCGTGCCCTGTTGGC
>JBJKSP010000162.1:0-3361 GCA_046703865.1 Thiobacillaceae bacterium | reverse complement strand
TAGGTCAGCGCCGCACCGTAGCGCACGGCGAAGGAGCGCTTTCCGGCGGCGGCGTCGGTGGCGATCTGGGGCGGCTGGTGGGAGAGCAGCAGGGCCGCCGCCAGGGCTGCGAAGGCGACGCTGCCGGCCCAACCGGCCCAACCCGTGTCCAGGCCCGCGAGCCGCCACAGACAGAAGAACACCCCGCCGTAGCACAGGCCGGTCACCCATTCGCCCAGGTGGGTGTAGGACAGGGGTCTCGGACCGGCGTTGTAGAGGTAGCCCAGGGCCACCAGGGGCAGGGCGACGAGGAGGATGTCGAGCCGGCCCGTCCAGGCCAGGGTGCCCAGGCCCAGCAGGCCGCCCGCGAGCAGGCTGCCCAGTCCGTGCAGGGAGGCGACGCGCAGGCTGCCGCCATGGGCCCGCACCCAGGAATCCATCTTCTCGCTGTCGGCCCCCAGCCTCCAGTCCGAGACGTCGTTGAGGACGTTGATGGCGTGCTGGAGCAGGACCACGGCCAGGGTGGCCGCCACCACGGGGGCTCGGGCCCCGTCGCGGGTATGCAGGAGGACGACCAGGCCGGGCAGGACGGAGACGAGGTAGATGGCCGGATTGAGTGCCAGCCGCCAGGTTGCGGGGACCTCCCGGGCCTCCGCCGGTTGAAGTGATGTCATGCGCCGGGAGTTTGCGCGATCGGCGCTCCGCCCGGGCTCAGCCACGCCACGGGCGGAACACACTACTGCAGAGGAGCCGGCTGCTCAGGCAGCAGCGGCGACGCGGGTGTCCCGGGGAAAATCCGCCAGGGCTGCCTGGAACCACTCGGCGTGCTGGGCCTCGGAGTCGATGACCCGCTGGTACACCCCGGCGGCGGCCTCGTTGCCCTCGCCGAGGGCCTGGTCGCGGAAGCGGGGATAGATGGACAGGGCCTCACGCTCCTCGACCCGGATGGCGACCTTGAGGGCCTTTTCCACCACGCCGTCGGGGTTCAGGGAGATGAGGGAGTCGCAGTTGGCCCGGATGGTGCTCAGGGCGTCGATGGCCCGCTGGGTGTCCTCGCCCCGGGCCGGCACGCCCAGATCATCGTAGAGCTCGCGCAGCCAGACCGCGTGCAGTTTCTCCTCGCCGGCGACGCGGCGGAAGAGCTTGGCCAGTCCGGGATAACCGGCCTTCTCGGCCCAGCGCGCGAATTCCGGGTACATGATCTGGTTCTCGTATTCCTCCACATCCACGAAGGATGCGGCGGTCTGCCCGCAGTCGTCGGACTGGCGGGCGGCGGCGAAGCATTCGAAGATCATGTCTTCGGTGATAGCGGGCATTTCCATGAAGACTCCTTCTCTCTCGTTGGTGATCGCCGCCGAACTCGATCCAGTCGCGGGGGCGGCGGCATCCCCCGCATCCTGGTCCTGCAGACCGAAGCCCTCCGCATACCCGCAATGGCGGTAAGACGCGCGATGGTGGTGGGTCGGAAAAACATCGCTATTCCATGCTTGCATCAGGGAAGGCCCATCAAGGGCGAACTATCCTAACCACCCATGGCGATGGCGACAACGGGCGCATTACAGGCCTAGGCGCCTTCATCCATAGTTTCATCTAGGTAATGACACCGAACATCGCTTTATCTTGAGCAAATCCATTCGGATTAGAGCCATATTTCAATTGGCTAGGCAAATAACGGTGGCAACAATCTTGCTTATAAGCCGTACCTCGGTTTCATTGAAAAGACCATATGTTGCGATGGGCCATCGAAAATCGGGTGACTGCGCCTTAGGCGTGATCTAGGCCGGTCCTAAGGCGAGGCGTTTAGTGCGATGCGATCAACTTGTTGTGGTATTACCCGGAATTCGTCGCCACACAACTCAGTCTTCGACGAGGGACAAGTTCTTACGGAATCTCGGTGCCCGGAACAGGATATGCCTTGGATCGCCACGCTTATTCGACCTGTACCATGAAGATCCTTCTCGTAGATGACCATGCGCTTTTCCGCGCAGGCCTGCGCATGCTGCTGTCCACCATCGACACCGGTATCGAGCCTCTGGAAGCGGCGACGTTGTCGGAAGCCATTAGTCTGATCGAGTTGCATCCCGATCTTGACCTCTGTCTGCTCGATTTGAGCCTACGCGACGAATTCGGCTTGCGCGCTTTGGCCAAAATAAGGCTGGTCGCTCCGTCGGTCCCTGTGGTCGTAGTGTCTGGGAACGATGAACCCGGCGTTATTCGAGACTGCATTGATGGAGGGGCAATGGGCTTCATTCCCAAGGGCATCGAGACTAATCTGTTTCTGCGTGCGCTGAAAATGGTGTTGGCGGGGGAAGCCTTTCTTCCGCAGGGACTGTTCGCGGATGACTCGGATGAACCCAGACGGCCGGTCCTGACACCCCGTCAGCGTGAAGTGCTGCGATGTCTGGCCCGTGGCCTTCCGACTAAGTTGATTGCGAGGGAATTGGGTCTGTCCGAACACACCGTCAAGGGCCATATCAAACTCCTCTTCCAGATCTTGGGGGTGAACAACCGGACCGAGGCAGTGATTAAGTCCAGTCGACTCAGGCCATCTTCCGGCGGGTGATGTCCCTGTCTCCCAAGCCATAAAGGTGTACGAATCGGCATGGTTGACGATGAGCGGGGAATACATCCATGCAATGCACGTTTCCCAGCGTTGGGTGAGCACTGAATTCGTCGGGCAGGTTCATCTGTCGTTCGCACATCCGCTATATGTGCGCATTCACGTTCGGGTTACGCACCGATAAGGGTCGTGCGAGGCCGGCGGTATTACCGAGCATGTCTCGCATGCGGTCTTTGGGTACGGCGCGTACTGGATACAGGATTGAATCCCTGCCGCAAGCCGTCATGGTGAGGCGGTGCCATCGCTGTTACCACAGCCACCCAATGGCTCTCTTGTCAACCCCTTCATATGGGGGGTTGATGCCCCTCGGCCACGTGCTTAGTTTTTCCTCATTAGCTTAGGCCGATGCGCCATGTCGATGGGGCCAATGCCGATGAAGGCCTTGGCATCAGTCGTTCGAGAAGGGGAAATACATGCAACAAACGGCAGGAAAAGATCGCCCGGGTGCGATAGCGACGGCGTGTGGGCCGACACCGCCTTACCCCGGCAGCGCGGTCGTCTCTGCCGATTCCGTTAATCCCTGTGTACCCATGAGTGAACCAATCACAGGAGATCAAGAACAATGAAATTCGCTCAGGCTGGTTGGTCGTTCGGGCATCGAATACCTCGGCTTCTTGGGATACTGGCTTTACTTACTGCTGCATTTCTTGTTGTTGAATGGCTCTGGGAGCCGTTGGCGCAAGCAGGTCGGGAGGAATCCCATGCGCTCGCTGTGAGTTCAGTGACCGCCCCATCTGTGGAGAAAGACAAGCCCCGGGCTGA
>JBJKSP010000161.1:0-3886 GCA_046703865.1 Thiobacillaceae bacterium | reverse complement strand
CCGGCCGGAGAACGTGGAGCACTGCCTCCGGGCCATGGAGAGGGTGCTGGCCTGAGCGGGGAAGGGTGAATGGGTGATCGGTGTGTTTTCATTCCCCTCACCCCTCACCCCCATCTACTGCCTGCCTTCCCGCCAGGAGGTGGCTCAGGAAGGCCCGCAGCTGGGCCGGCTTGATGGGCTTGTGCAGCACCGGCAGGCTGGCCTGGCTGATGGCCTGGATGGCCTCCGGCGCCGTATCCCCGGTGACGATGGCGGCCGGGATGTGCAGGCCGAAGGCCTGGCGCAGCCTCTGGATGGCGCTGATGCCGTTCCCGGCCCCGGGCAGCCGGAAGTCCGAGAGGATGGCGTCCGGTTTCCGCCCCAGGGCCTCCAGGTCCAGGCGGACCTGCTCGGCGTCGCTGCCCGCCGCCAGTTCCATGCCCCACATCTCGAACAGTTCCGCCATGGCCTCCAGGATGGCCTGGTCATCGTCCACGATGGCCACCAGGGCGCCTTGCAGGGAAGTCTGGGGCATCTGGGCGTGCTCTGATTCAGCCGCGGCCAGGGCACCGGGTTCGCAACGCCATGCGCATACGCTAAAGCAGGAGCCCCGGCTCGATGTGGCGCGGATCTCCACCGGGCTGTCCAGCAGCCTGCTCAGCCTCTGGACGATGGCCAGGCCCAGACCCAGGCCCTTGTCCCGGTCCCGCTCCGGATTGTCGAGCTGGAAGTACTCTTCGAACACCTTGTCCTGAAAGTCCTGTGGGATGCCACGCCCGGTATCGTGGATTTCCAGTCGCATCCGGTCCCCTCTTGCGCGCCGGACCCCCAGGAGGACACTGCCCCGGTCGGTATAGCGGATGGCGTTGGACAACAGGTTGGCCAGGATGCGTTCCAGGAGTGCTGGGTCGCTGTTGATGCTCAGCCGGGACGGCAGGATGCGCAGTCTGAGGCCCTTCTCCAGGGCGAGGGGGGCGAACTGCTGTTCCAGCCTGGTGAACAGCCGGTTGACCGGAAAGCATTCGGGCCGGACCTGCACCACTCCGGCATCCAGGCGGGAGAGGTCCAGGAGGGCGTTGAGCAGGGATTCCATGGTCAGGGCGGAGGTCTCGATATGCCGGACCAAGCGCCCGGCCTCGCTCTCAGGAATCCTTTCCCTGAGGGCGGCCACCAGGAGGGTGAGGGCGTGCAGGGGCTGGCGCAGGTCGTGGCTGGCCGCTGCCAGGAACTTGGACTTGGCCAGCACGGCCGCCTCGGCGGACTGTTTCTGGGCCGTGAGCTCCGCGGTCGCTTCCCGGATGCGGCGCTCCAGATCGCTCCGGTTGTCTTCCAGGGAGGTCGCCATGTGGTTGATGTCCTGTTCCAGGATGCCCATCTCGCCGCCTGAACGTTCGTCCACCCGCACGCTCAATTCGCCGCTGGCGATGCGGCGCACGGCACCGGTGAGGGCGTGGAGCTGATGGCTCAGGCCGCTGCTCAGGCGCCAGGCCAGGCCGCCTGCGACCCCCAGAAACAGCAGCAGCCAGCCGCCGCTGGCCAGAAGGATGCGGGTGCGTGCCAGGTCCAGGGCATGGGCGTCCAGCACCACCACCAGGTGTCCGCCCGGTGACGTTCGGCCGTCTTCGACCAGATAGGGGTCGGTGCCCTTGGATTCGGGGCTGCCGATGGCATGGGCGAAATACAGCCGCTCACCCATCCGGGCATCCGCAGGTGGGTGTGCAGGGTCGATCCGGCCCAGCAACGGGGTGTCGCCGCTTGCCACGCGCCAACGTCCCTGTTCGTCGGATACGCCGATGGCCAGTGCGCCGGCATTTTGGCGTTCATAGTTCAGCAAGCGCCTGAGATAGGCCATATTGCCCACGAACAGCTCGTACTCCACCGCATCGGAGAGGTGCTGGGCCAGGTGCTGTCCGCGGTCGTGCAGTTCCCGTTCGACCTCGCTGAGGTTGCGTTTGGCGAAATAGACCGAAAGCAGGCTGATGCCCACCAAAGCGGGCGTCAGGGCGATGGCCAGGATGCGCAGGCGCAGGCCGAATTTGGATGTGGGACGTGGGCCGGTCGGGGTGTCGGCCTCATGGGGCATGATCGTCGGCCATGAGGTGGCTGCCGCCGAGCCCCATTTTTTGAGCGATCAGGACCGCCTCGGTGCGGTTGGCCACCTTCAGGATGCGGAAGATGCCGGCCATGTGGATCTTGACCGTGCCCTCGGTCACGCTGAGGGATTCCGCGATCTGGCGGTTGCTCTTGCCCCGGACCAGTTCGCGCAGGACCTCGATCTGCCTCAGGGTGAGCGCTGGGGACCGGGACGGGCGCTCCCGGTCAGGATCGCCGGGCTCCGAGGGTCTCAGAAGGCTGGGCGGCAGGTAGACGCCGCCGGACAGGACGAGTCTCAGGGCGCCCAGGATCACCTCGCTGGGCGAGGACTTGGTGATGTAGCCCAGGGCGCCGACGGCCATGAGCCGCTGGATGTCCTCCGGCTGCTCCGAGGCCGACAGGACCACCACCGGCACCTCCGGAAAGGCCGCGCGGAAGCGCGACACGCCGTCCTCGCCGCGCATGCCCGGCATGTAGAGGTCCAACAGGGCCAGGTCCAGGTCCCGGTTCCCGTGGGCGGCGGCGAAGGCGCTGGGGTAATCCTTGGCCTCGATGACTTCGGTCTCCCCGTCCAGCTTGAGCAAGACCGGTTTGACCCCTTCACGGAACAGGGGATGATCGTCCGCCAGCAGGATCTTCACATGCTTCTCCCAGAGCTAGTGGCCATCTATGAATTTTGAGGATTTACCCCGATTCGGGGGGCCGATCAAGGTGGAGATAACCGGGTATTACTTTAGTAATAGAGACTCTAACTTTCGTTGAATGGCGGTTGGGCAGCGCCGGCACTAATATCCGCCCTGTCTGTTATGACTTTAATGCATCGACTTGAGGCGGGTCAGGGAGTCTCCCAAGAATCATCCCTTCAAGACATGCAACCGGGCGCTCGCCCGGTTTTTTTTGCGCCTACGTCCCGAGGTTAAGCGCAGGCCCAGGGGGTTCAACCCAGGCTCAGGCGCTGCCAGATGGTGGTGGTGAGGCCCGCCTGGTTGAGGGTGTAGAAGTGCAGCCCGGGGGCGCCGCCCTCCAGCAGGCGGTCGCACATGTCCGTCACGAAGTCCAGGCCGAAGGCGCGGATGGAGGCGACGTCGTCATGGCAGGCCTCCAGCTTCCTGGCCAGCCAGCGCGGGATCTCGGCGCCGCAGGCGGCGGAGAAGCGCGCCAGCTGGGCATAGTTGGAGATGGGCATGATGCCCGGCACGATGGGCAGGGTGAGGCCCATCTCCTCGCATTCGTCCACGAAGTTGAAGTAGGCGTCGGCGTTGAAGAAATACTGGGTGATGGCCGCATTGGCCCCCGCCTCCACCTTGTGCTTGAAATGGCGCAGGTCATCCCGGAAGTTGCGCGCCTGGGGATGCATCTCGGGATAGGCCGCCACCTCGATCTCGAACCAGTCCCCGGTCTCCCGGCGGATGAATTCCACCAGTTCGTTGGCGTAGCGGAACTCGCCCGGATCTGCCATGCCCGAGGGCAGGTCGCCGCGCAGGGCGACGATGTGGTGGATGCCGTGGGACTTGTAGGTGGAGAGGACTTCGCGGATGCCCTCCTGGGTGGAGCCGATGCAGGACAGGTGCGGCGCGGCGCTGATGCCCTCGGCCTGGATTTCCAGCACGGTCTCCAGGGTGCGGTCCCGGGTGGAACCACCGGCCCCGAAGGTGACCGAGAAGAACCTGGGCCTGAGCTGGGCGAGCTGCCGCCGGGCCTCCCGGAGCTTCGCGGCCCCCTCGGGGGTCTTGGGCGGGAAGAATTCCATGCTGAAGACGCGTTCTGTCATGGTGAGCGGTGAGCGGTGAGCGGTGAGCGGTGAGCGGTGAGC
>JBJKSP010000160.1:0-6991 GCA_046703865.1 Thiobacillaceae bacterium | reverse complement strand
CGCCTGAAGCGCGTGCTCAAGGCGGAGGCGGCCGACCTGCTCCATGTACACAGCCGCAAGGGCGACCTGCCCGCCATCCTCGCGGGCCGGCTCGCCGGGGTCCCGGTGGTGTTCAGCCGGCGGGTGGACAACCCGCCCAATCTGGCGGACCGGTACCTCAAGTTCCCCCTTTGCACCCGGATCGTGACCATCTCCCAGGGAATCCGGGACGTGCTGATGGTCGCAGGGGTGCCCGCGGGTTCGGTCGTCTGCATCCCCAGCGCCATCGACGTCTCGCGCTATGGAACGGCATGCGACCGGCCCGGCTTCCAGGCCGAGTTCGGCGTGGACTCGGATGGCCCGGTCCTGGGCATGGTGGCCCAGTTCATCCCGCGCAAGGGCCACGCCGTGTTGTTCGACGCCCTGGTCCGGCTGCTGCCCGGACATCCCCGGCTCAAGGTGCTGCTGTTCGGACAGGGGCCGCTGGACTCGGAACTGCGGCAGGGCGTCGCGCAACGTGGCCTGGAAGGGTGCGTGCACTTCGCGGGTTTCCGGGGCGACCTCCCGAATCTGCTGCCCTGCCTGACCGTGCTGGTCCATCCCGCCTGGATGGAAGGGCTGGGGGTTTCTCTCCTGGAGGCCGCCGCCTGTGGCGTGCCCATCGTCGCGTCCCGGGCGGGCGGCATGCCGGAGATCGTCCAGGACGGCGTCAACGGTTTCCTCATCGAACCCGGGGACAGTACGGGCCTGGCCGAGCGGCTGGACAGGCTGCTGGGGGACACCGGGCTGGCCAGGCGCATGGGTGAGGCCGGGCGCGCCAGGGTTATGGAGCGCTTCGCCGTGGAGCGCATGGTGGAGGGCAACCATCAGCTTTACCGTGAGGTCCTGGATGCCGGGCATGGGGCCAGGCCGGAGGCAAGCTCATGATTCGGCAGGGATCCTGTTGCGATCTTCGGCGAATCTGGACAGTTAGGGGCCTGTTGCGGCAAACTGGCCGCCATTTTCGGATCCTGAGGACGGCACGCCGCCATGCCGCGCAAGCGCTCGCCGAATTCCGCCCAGTCACCCGTCGCCAAGCAAAAGATCCTGGTCATACACGGGCCCAACCTGAACCTATTGGGGACCCGCGAACCGGAATACTACGGCGGCCAGTCCCTGGCCGAGATCGACGCCGCCCTCCAGGAACAGGGGCGGGCCGCCGGCGTGACGGTGGAGTGCTACCAGAGCAACGCCGAGCACGCCCTGATCGACCGCATCCATGCGGCCCGCGACGAGGACGTGAGCTACATCATCATCAACCCAGCCGCCTTCACCCATACCAGTGTGGCCCTGCGAGACGCCCTGGCGGCGGTGGGCATCCCTTTCATCGAGGTGCATCTGTCCAATGTCCATGCCCGCGAGGCCTTCCGCCATCGGTCCTACTTCTCCGAACTGGCGGTGGGCGTGATCTCCGGGCTGGGGGCGATGGGCTACCTGTTCGCCCTGGGCTATGCCCTCCACGCCTTGGAGGAATAATGGATCTGCGCAAGCTGAAAAAGCTGATCGATCTGGTGCAGGACTCCGGCATCGCCGAACTGGAGATCACCGAAGGGGAAGAAAAGGTCCGCATCACCCGCACGTCGGCGGGGCAGCCCGTGATGGCGGCCCCTGCCGCTTACTATGCGCTGCCCCCTGTTCCATCCGCGCCGCCGTCTGCCCCCGTCCAGGCGGTCGAGCCTCCCGCGGAGGCGGCCCAGCCTGAGGGCCATATCGTCAAATCGCCCATGGTGGGCACCTTCTACCGGGCCCCTTCCCCCAATGCAAAACCCTTCGCGGAAGTGGGCCAGACGGTCAATTCCGGCGACACCCTCTGCATCATCGAGGCCATGAAGCTCATGAACGAGATCGAGGCCGACCAGGGAGGGGTCATCAAGGCCGCCCTGGTGGAGAACGGCCAACCCGTGGAATACGGGGAACCCCTGTTTATCATCGGGTGATGGGGTTGGGTGATGGGGCGGGGGCACACCCCGCTGACGCTCCATCCCACCTTCCCCATTCCTCATCCCGAGGAATGCCATGTTTGAAAAGATACTAATTGCGAACCGCGGCGAGATTGCGTTGCGCATCCAGCGGGCCTGTCGCGAGATGGGCATCAGGACCGTGGCGGTGTTTTCCGAAGCGGACCGGGAGGCCAAGTACGTGCGCCTTGCGGACGAGGCGGTGTGCATCGGGCCGCCGCCTTCGGCAAAGAGCTATCTGCACGTGCCGGCCATCATCGCCGCCGCCGAGGTCACCGACGCCGAGGCCATCCACCCGGGCTACGGCTTCCTGTCCGAGAACGCCGATTTTGCCGAACGGGTGGAGCATTCGGGCTTCGTCTTCATCGGCCCCCGCCCGGACACCATCCGCCTGATGGGAGACAAGGTCTCGGCCAAGGACGCCATGAAGGCGGCCGGCGTGCCGGTGGTGCCCGGTTCCGAAGGGGCCCTGCCCGAGGACCCGGAGGAGTGGTTGCGCATGGGTCGGGACGTCGGCTATCCAGTCATCATCAAGGCCGCCGGCGGCGGTGGCGGACGGGGCATGCGGGTGGTGCACACCGAGGCCGCCCTGGCCCAGGCGGTGCAGCTGACCCAGGGCGAGGCGAAGGCCGCCTTCGGCAATCCCACGGTGTACATGGAAAAATTCCTGGGCAACCCGCGCCACATCGAGATCCAGGTCTTGTCCGACGAGCACGGCAACGCCGTGCACATGGGCGAACGGGACTGCTCCATGCAGCGGCGCCACCAGAAGATCCTGGAGGAAGCCCCCGCGCCGGGACTGGATGCGAAGCTGAGGAACAAGATCGGAGAGCGCTGCGCCGAGGCCTGCCGCAAGATCGGCTACCGGGGTGCCGGCACCTTCGAGTTCCTGTACGAGGACGGCGAGTTCTTCTTCATCGAGATGAACACCCGGGTCCAGGTGGAGCATCCGGTCACCGTACTGATCACCGGGGTGGACATCGTCCAGGAGACCATCCGCATCGCCGCCGGTGAAGCCCTGAGCGTCAAGCAGAAGGAGATCCAGTTCCGGGGCCACGCCATCGAGTGCCGCATCAATGCCGAGGACCCTTACAGCTTTACGCCCTCGCCGGGCCGCATCAGCCTCTACCATGCCCCCGGCGGACCTGGCGTGAGGGTGGACTCCCACGTCTACCAGGGCTATTACGTGCCGCCCCACTACGACTCCATGATCGGCAAGCTCATCACCTACGGCGCGACCCGGGATCAGGCCATCGCCCGCATGCGCATCGCGCTGTCCGAGATGATCGTAGAGGGCATCAAGACCAACATCCCGCTGCACCAGGATTTGCTCAGCGATGCGGCGGTCCTCTCCGGCGGAGTGAGCATCCACTACCTCGAGCAGAAACTGGGGGTCGGCAGGCATTGAAAGGGGCAAGGGGCAAGCGTCAGGGGGCAAGGAAGACCCATCGGACAGCCGGTGTTCTTCTTTGCCTTGAATCTTGCCAGCCGGACCTGTCATGTGGCTGAGCCTGAAGCTCCCCTGGGACGGCGAGGGGGCCGAGCCCCTGGCCGACGCCTTGCTGGCGGCTGGGGCCCTTTCCGTTGCCATCGAGGACAGGGATGCCGGCACCGCGGCGGAGCTGGCCCAGTTCGGCGAGCCGGGGGAGCACGAGCCCCACGCCTGGCACCGTAACTGGGTCGTGGCCCTGTTGCCGGAAGACGCCGATGTGGCTGCGCTGATCCGGCGTGTCGGTCTGCCGCAGGACATCCGGAGGGTCGAGGAGATCGTGCAGGAACAGGACTGGGTGCGCCTGACCCAGTCCCAGTTCGAGCCCCTCCGGATCACCGACCGGATATGGATCGTGCCTTCCTGGCACGATGCGCCCGATCCCGGGGCCGTGAACATCGAGCTGGACCCGGGCCTGGCCTTCGGCACCGGCAGCCACCCTACCACGCGTTTGTGCCTGCGCTGGCTGGCCGAGCACATCCGGGGCGGCGAGACGGTGCTGGATTACGGCTGCGGTTCCGGCATCCTGGCTATCGCCGCAGCCAGGCTGGGGGCCGGGCGGATTCTGGGGGTGGACATCGACCCCCAGGCGGTGACGGCGGCCCGGGACAATGCGAAGCGCAACGGGGTCAGCGCGGAGTTCTGCCTGCCGGATGTCATCCCGGCCGGGCAGGTCGACACCCTGGTGGCCAATATCCTCACCAATCCGCTCAAGGCCCTCGCCCCGCTGCTGGGTTCCAGAGTGGCCGAGGGGGGGCTCGTCGCCCTCTCTGGTATCCTGGAGTCCCAGGCCGAAGAGGTCATGGACGTTTACCGGCAGGCCTTTACCATGGAGGTGTGGGCCGTCGATGAGGGGTGGGTATGCCTGATGGGGAGAAAGTCATGATGCCTTGCCTCTTCGGCCGCAGGTAAGGAGCCGCTTGATGCTGACCACCTGTCCGGAATGCCGGGCCACCTTCCGGGTCGGCCAAGTCCAGCTCGATGCCAAACGGGGTATGGTGCGCTGCGGCCGCTGCAGCGCGGTGTTCAATGCCTACGATACCCTGTTGCCGGAGTTGGAATCGCCTCCGGCGTGGGGTGAGTCCGGCACCCAAGGGCGAAAGGCGACGGTCTTCCAGGAGCCCGGGGTGGGACGGGGCAGGCATGCACCGGATGCCTTGTCGGCGGCCTACGGCGCCGCCTCCGGCAGTCCGGAGGGTCATCCACCCGAGCCTGTGGCCGAGCCCGAGCTGCCCGAACCGCAGGTGTCGGTGCCCGGACCCGAGGAACCCGAGGGAGCCCTGGAAGAGGGGGCAATTGCGCCAGAACCGGTTCAGGAACCGGTCATCAGTGCTGCGATGGCCATGCGCCGGGAACCGGACCCGGAATCCACCGACGCCATCCTGTTTGCCGAGTTGCCCCGGCGGCCCGTCAGGGCCCAGGGCAGTGGGTGGGGCCTGGTCGGCTGGGGGGTTGCGGTGACGGGCCTGGCCTTGTTGTTGTGCCTTCAACTGGCCTATTTCCTGCGTGCGGAGCTAGTGCAATGGCTGCCTTCAACCCGACCGCTGGTCATCGCCGGCTGCCGTATGCTGGGTTGCGACCTCCCCCTTCCCCGGGACCTCGACGCCATCCACATCGAGATGTCCGCCCTGGAGGCCGACCCTGAGGACGCCTCCCGTACCACCCTGCGTCTGTCCCTGGGCAACCATGGGGATCGGACGGTGGCCTGGCCCCATCTGGTACTGGTCCTCACCGACACGAGGGATGTCCCCATCGCCCAGAGGCCCTTTGCACCGGCCGAATACCTGCCCAAGGGCGTGGATCCCGCACTGGGCCTGGGGCCCGGCCAGGAGCAGGAGATCCGCCTGGGACTGAAACTCATAGATCTCTCGGCCTACGGCTACCGGGTGGAGAAGCGGTATCCGTGAGGGGCGGACAGCGGGTCGCACCGCCGGAGATGAACGGGCTCACACCCCAGTCGCCCCAGGATTTACCATACACGCTAACCGCTAACCGCTAACCGCTAACCCGTCCAAGCCATGCTCAAGCAGACCCCCCTGAACGCCAGGCACCGGGAACTCCAGGCCAAGCTGGTCGATTTCGCGGGCTGGGAGATGCCCCTGCATTACGGCTCCCAGATCGAGGAGCACCAGGCCGTGCGGCGCGACGCCGGCATGTTCGACGTCTCCCACATGTTGCCGGTGGACCTCAGGGGCGAGGCGGCGAGGCCGTTCCTGCGCAGGCTCCTGGCCAACGACGTGGACAAGCTCCGGACCACCGGCAAGGCACTTTATACCTGCATGCTCCACGAGGGCGGGGGGGTGATCGACGACCTCATCGTGTATTACATGGACGAGTCCTGGTTCCGCCTGGTGGTCAACGCGGGCTGCGCCGAAAAGGACCTGGCCTGGATGGAGGAACAGCGCGACAGGATCGCACCGGTTCTGGAACTCAGGCCCCGCCGGGACTTGGCCATGATCGCCGTGCAGGGCCCCCGGGCCGCGGAGCGCCTTTGGCAGGCCATGCCCGGAACCGAGGCCCTGACCGACCCCATGAAGCCTTTCACCGCGGTGATGGTGGGGGAGATGTTCGTCGCCCGCACGGGCTATACGGGTGAGGACGGTTTCGAGGTCATGTTGCCCGGCAAGGCAGCGCCCTATTTCTGGCAGGCCCTGCTGGAGGCGGGAGTGCGGCCTTGCGGCCTGGGCGCCCGGGATAGCCTGCGCCTGGAGGCCGGCATGAACCTCTACGGTCAGGACATGGACGCCTCCACCACGCCGCTGGAATCCGGTCTGGCCTGGACGGTGGACCTGAAGGACGAGCGCGATTTCATCGGCCGAGACGCCCTGATGCGACTGCCCAGGACACGCCGGCTGGTGGGCCTGATCCTGCTGGACAGGGGCGTCCTGCGCGCCCACCAGCAGGTATATACCGCCAAGGGCGAAGGCGAGACCACCAGCGGCGGTTTCTCGCCCACCCTCAACGCCTCCATCGCCTTCGCCCGGGTACCGTCCGGGGTCGAGGTGGACGACGAGGTGGAGGTGGCGATCCGGGACAGACGCATGAAGGCGCGTGTGGTGAAATACCCGTTCGTGAGGAACGGAAGGGTCTTGGTCTAGTTCGCAGTCGACAGTCGTCAGTTTGCAGGCCGTGCTGCCCGCTGCAAACTGACGACTGCCAACTTCGTTTCAGGAGTGACGATGAGCATCCCTACTGACCTCAAATACACCAAGACACATGAATGGGTTCGCCCGGAATCCGACGGCACCGTGAGCGTGGGCATCACCCACCATGCCCAGGACCTGCTGGGTGACATGGTGTTCGTGGAGAACCCCACCATGGGCCGTCATCTCAAACCGGGCGAGGAATGCGCCGTGGTGGAGTCGGTCAAGGCCGCCTCCGATGTCTACGCCCCCGTGGCCGGCGAGGTGGTGGCGGTGAACGGGGCAGTGGAGGCCTCCCCCGAGACCCGCACCAAGGACCCCATCGGCGCCTGGTTATTCCCGCTCTAGCCTGAAGAAGAAGGCGACGAGGCTGTCTTTCAACA
>JBJKSP010000159.1:0-4027 GCA_046703865.1 Thiobacillaceae bacterium | reverse complement strand
GCTTGTAATTGACGGCGGCATCGGCCACCACGAAGTTGTCCCGGATGGGGACCTCGACCTGGGGGAAGGCAAACGTGGTCTCCTGCCTGCCGGTGGCCCTGACCCAGGTCAGTCCCAGGTCCAGGCCCCATCCCTTGCCGTCGAACAGCCTCCCGGATAGGCGCAGGTGCTGGGGCCGGTACGCTCGGATCTGTTCCAATCCCGTCAACAATCCATTGCGGGTATAGCCTTGTCCGTCGTACGCCAGGGAGATGGCTCCCTCCCATCCGGGAAGGAGGTGTGCCAGATCGGCGCGGGACAACGCACGGCTGATCCAGGCCCGTGAGTCCCGTTCGTACCAAAACTCGGACTTGTCCGGCACCGGGAGACGGAGTTTCCGTCCCGACAACTCCAGCCCCCACGCCCACCCATCGGCCAGATGCTGGGCCCAACCCAGCCCGGCCCGGTCCGCCCTCGTCCCGGGCCCGTCGTTGTAATACTCGCCGAAGCCCGCCACCTGGGTCGGCTCCAGGGTGGCGCCGTTCAGGGCGAAGCGGTTCACCCCCCGGAAGACGGCCAAGCGCAACTCCCCGCCAGGCAATGCCTGCCAGCGCAATCCCAATTTGGGGCTCAGGAGATGCTGGTGATAATCGGGAGTGACCGAACTCTCCAACACCTGGTCGTCATAGCCCAGGCCCGTCTCCAGGAGCAAGCCCGGCCGGGGCCTGTAACGGCTGTAAACGTAGACGTTGTGGGTACGCACGCCGTTGTCGATGGTCGACTCAGGCGATACGCCGTAGGAACCAAATTCGCCGGGCCCGTAGAGATAATGCTGATTGTCCCGACTGACGATGCCGCCGGCGATGAGGCGCAAATTTCCGGAGGTGTGGAGGAACTGTACCTCCCCCCCGTGATTCACGTCATCGAGATGGTCGTATCGTGGGCCGGCCAGGAAGTTGCCGGTAGTGGGCAGGTTAGTGATGACCTGATCGACCGCTTCCCGACTCGCCAGCAGGACCACTTCGTCGGCATCGTTGAATCGGTGGAGCAGGGCGATCCGCGGGTGGTGGCGGCGCTCGTCGATGGACTGGGGCTGGGCCGAGGCGTCGACCGGAAACGTCACGCCGTCCCTGGTCCCGTCGAAATCCTTGTATTCAAGATGCAGCCGGGTGTCCGGCCCGAGGTCGAGCTGAAGGATGCCGCGCCATATGGTGTTGTCCAGGTTGTTGTAGGGTCCGAAGCCATCGGTCTGGAAGTGAAGCTGACTCAGGCTGCCGCCCACGCTGCCGGAGGCTCCCGCCAGCTGTACCTGATCGCCCCGGCTTTCCTGGGCACCGGCCGTGGCCTCCACATCGGCGCCGAATCCGCGGCGATTGAACACGGCCGCATAATCGTTGAAGCTGGTCCGGTCCGGGAGTGCCGGCCGGAAGAACCCCTGCTGGGGAACCACGGCGCCCGGCTGGATGCCCTCCGCCAGAAGCAGGGGCGGTGGCAGCGCCCCCAACGGCTCCCTCAGTGCGGCCTGGAGGTACTCGCTCTGCCGGGCCAGCCCCGCACGGGACCGGGTTGCCAGGGCATCCCCTGCGGCGAGGTGGGCCGCACCCAGCGTATAGCTATCCGACACCGCCTCGCTGGCGGCCAGGCGCGCCTCATCGTCCAGACCCAGCACGCCGTCCAGGGCTGCCGCGTCGGCCAGATATAGGGCATGATCCGTTGCCAGCAAGGATCGGGTTCGATAGACGGCCCTGTTGCCATAGCGATTCAGGGCTGCCTGGATCCCCGCCAAGGCAGAAACGGGTGCATTTCCGGCGGCCAGTTGCAGGGCCTCGAAATAATAGGGCGTGGGGTCCAGGGGATCGGCCTGCCGGGCGAGGACGTATTGTTCCGCGGCCTTCCGTTTGCGCCCCTCCTGCTCGTAGGCACGTCCCAGATAGGTGTGCAACAGGGCGTTCTTCGGCGCCAACTCCACGGCGTCCTCCAAGGCCTCGCTGCCGGAAGCGGTCTCTCCCTGTCTGATGAGGGCGAGCCCCAGGCCGAGGCGGGGTGTGGGATCGACGCCGTTGAGGTGTTTAGCCTTCACGAAGCATTGGGCGGCCAAGGCCGGCTTGTCCAGGCCCAGATAGGCAAAACCCAGCGCGGTCTGGGCATCGGCGAGGCCGGGCGCCAAGCGTACGGCGCGCTTGGCTGCATCCAGGGCCGCGGTTGGCCGGTTTCGGGCCAGATCAAGTTCCGCCAGCCGGACCAGTGCCAGGGGGTTTTCCGGCTCAAGCGCCAGAATGCGCTCGACGCTCATCAGCGCCGCTTCGGGTCGTTTCAGGGCTTGCTGTGCGTAGGAAAGGGCAAGATAGGCAGGCACTGAACGCCCGTTCAAGGCCACGGCCCGTTTGGCATGCACCCATGCGGAACGGGTATCCCCCTGCCCCAGGTCCATCACCGCCTTTAAGGCCCAGGCATCGGCCAGCTTGGGGTCCTGGGCCAGGGCGGTGTTCAGGTCCCCCCTGGCCTCGTCCGGGCGTCCGGACAGCAACAAGAAATGGGCTCGATAAACGTGGTAAGCGGCCGTGCGCTCTTTCTCAGGGACGCTGTCCAGATCGATCAAGGCCTCTAGCAATCGGCCCTCTTCAAAGGCACGGGCGGCCTTGCTCCAAGGCGTGGAGGCCAGTGCGCGCGAGGAGAACAGGACCGGATAATGCAGTGTCCATGCCACTGCATCCCGCTGGGCCACGGCCAAGCTGCCTCGGGGAGCGGTCCAGTCAAGCAGCCAGGTCGCCTCGCCATTGTCGGCCGTCAAGGGCTTGCATCGCGCCGACAGGGCAACGGTAAAGCTGAGCGCGCACCCCAGCATCAGGCGCAGGAATACCTCGTTGGCCAGCCGGATCCTCGGGGCGACCCGAAAGGATTGCACGCCCATACCCCTTAATCCCTAAGGAGGAAAAGACTTGGGCGGCCTCAACCGCCCAGCGTGTCACATACTGAACCCGCTTCGGACGGGGTGGGGCCAAGTAAGCGGCCCCACCCCACGCGCATTGATTATATTTGTTTTATGTTTCTTTCCGTCCCTCTCGCGTGTCGGGAGAGGTGTATAGCGTGCCAGGGCGTGACGACCCTAATCCCGCTGGCCCATGAAGATCATGAGCAGTTGCAGCAGATTCAGGAACAGGTTGTAGATGTCCAGATAAATGGCCAGGGTGGCCATCACGTAATTGGTTTCACCACCGTTCACCACCCGCGAAACGTCGTAGAGGATCAGCGCGGAGAAGATGAACACGGCGATGGTGGACAGGGTCAGGGCCAGGGCCGGGATCTGGAAGAACATGTTGGCCAGAGAGGCCAGGATCAGCAGGACCAGGCCGATCATGAGGAACTTGCCCAGGAAGCTGAAGTCCCGCTTGGTCACCGTAGCTATACCGGCCAGGGTGAGGAAGATGGCGCCGGTACCGCCTGCGGCCAGGGCGATGATCTCGCCGCCGTTGCGCAACCCCAGGGCCACTTGCAGGATGGGCCCCAGCATCAGGCCCATGAAGCCCGTCAGCAGCAGCAGCAGGACGACGCCCAGGCCGCTGTTGCGGCCTGCGGAAATGCCGAAGAACATGCCCATCATCAGTGCGAAGCTGCCCAGCCCGAACATCAGGGGATGTTGCATGGCGAAGGGCAGCATGTTCAGCTGGATCCCCACCAAGGCGCCCAATACCGTGGGAATCATGGTCAGGCCCAGCATCGTGTATGTGTTGCGCAGCACCTTGTTGCGCTCGGCGCCGATGGCAGGCGTGGCGTTGAAGGTGGACACATTGAATGGGGATGGCATTAGGTCTTTTCCCTAAATATCGATGAAGACGGCCATAAGACTAAGGGCGTCCCCCCGAAGTTTCAAGTCTAGGCCGATCTGGCGGCGGCTGCGGGGTAACGGTAAAATGCCCCGTTTTTCAAGCGTATAAAGCCCCATGGCCCTGATCGTGCAGAAATACGGTGGCACCTCGGTGGGCTCCATCGAGCGTATCCGCAGCGTGGCGGAACGGGTTGCCAAGTTCAAGATGCTGGGCCACCAGGT
>JBJKSP010000158.1:0-7195 GCA_046703865.1 Thiobacillaceae bacterium | reverse complement strand
CCTTGTCGTACAGGGCGCCGGCGGCAGCCGGGTCGATCTCGCCCATGGCGCCGGAGAGCTGGATCAGATCGGAGGGGCTGGAATACTTGCCGGCCCCTTCCTTGATGATCTCCTCGGCCTTGGCCTTGTCCGACGCAGCCACCAGTTTGGCCAGGCGGGCGAAGTCGGCGGCGCGGCCGGCCTTGGCCTTGATCTTGTCCACCACCTGCCCGAACAGGGCGGGGTCGTTCAGTTCGGACACCACGGCAGCCAGACCGTAGAGTTCCTCGGTGGCGGAGACCTCCTTCAGCGCACCGGCCAGGGCCTTGGCCGCGGCGGCGGCGTCGCCCATGGCCAGCCACTGGCCCATGCCCACGGACATCTTCTCGCTGCCGTCCATGGCAAAGTCCGCACCCTGGTCCAACATCTCCTGGGCCTTGGCGTCATCGCCCAGGGCCTTGTAGCCGATGGCCAGGGTGACGAAGTCCTTGGTGAACATGGCATCGCCCGCCACCTTGTCCAGGGCGGCCTTGGCATCGGCGGCGCCGGTGAACGCGCTGCCGGAGAGCAGTTCCTTGGCATAGGCCATGTCGGCCGGCTCGTCGAAACACTCCCGGGCCAGGGCGAAAAGATCATCGGCGGACGCGCCGGCGGCGCGGGGGGCGAGGGTATCGCGGGTTGCCATGCGGGACTCCTTGAGGAAATGGGTTGATGCCTGAACCCTGCGAGTTTACCGGCGGCGCATCCCCCTGTCTGCGCAGGATTTTTATGTACCCATATCAGAGGTTTATGGCATCCGCCTCACGGCGGCCGCCTTACAGCACGTAGCGGGCCAGATCCTCGCTCGCGGCCAGGTCAGCAAGGCGCTGATCCACATACGCGGCATCGATGACCACGCCCTCGCCTGTGCGCCGGTCGGCGTCGAAGGACAGCTCGTCCAGCAGGCGCTCCATGACGGTATAAAGCCGGCGCGCCCCGATGTTCTCGGTGCGTTCGTTGACTGTCCAGGCGATCTCCGCCAAGCGCCGGATGGCCTCCGGGGTGAATTCGAGCTTCACCCCCTCCGTGACCATCAACTCCTGATACTGATGCACCAGGCAGGCGTCGGTCTGGGTCAGGATGCGCTCGAAATCCGACACCGTCAGGCTGGCGAGTTCGACCCGTATGGGGAAGCGCCCCTGCATCTCGGGGATCAGGTCCGAAGGCTTGGACAGGTGGAAGGCCCCGCTGGCGATGAACAGGATGTGGTCGGTCTTCACCATGCCGTACTTAGTGGAGACGGTGGCGCCCTCGACCAGGGGCAGCAGGTCCCGCTGCACCCCCTGGCGCGAGACGTCGGGGCCGCGGCTGTCCGACGGTCCGGCGATCTTGTCGATCTCGTCCAGGAACACGATGCCGTTCTGCTCCATGTTGCGCAGGGCCTCCAGCTTCAGCTCCTCCTCGTTCACCAGCTTGGCCGCCTCCTCGTCGGTCAGCAGCTTCATGGCCTCTCGGATCCTGAGTTTCCGCTTCTTCGTGCGCCGGCCACCCAGGTTCTGGAACACGCCCTGCAGCTGGGAGGTGAGTTCCTCCATGCCGGGCGGGGCGAAGATCTCCATCTGGGCCTGGGGCGTGGCCAGGTCCAGTTCGAGCTCCTTGTCGTCCAGCTGCCCCTCCCGCAGCATCTTGCGGAATTTCTGCCGGGTGCCGCTCTCCTCCTCCTTGTGCTGTTCCTCGCCCCACGACTCCCGGGCGGGCGGAAGCAGCGCATCCAGGATGCGTTCCTCGGCCGCCTCCTCCGCACGCATCGCCACCTTGCGCATGGCCTCTTCCCGCGCCTGCTTCACGGCGATCTCCGCCAGGTCGCGCACGATGCTGTCCACGTCCTTGCCCACATAGCCCACCTCGGTGAACTTGGTGGCCTCCACCTTGACGAAGGGCGCGCCGGAGAGCCGTGCCAGACGCCGGGCGATCTCGGTCTTGCCCACGCCTGTGGGACCGATCATGAGGATGTTCTTGGGCGTGATCTCCTGACGCAGATACTCCGGCACCCTCTGCCGACGCCAACGGTTGCGCAGGGCGATGGCGCAGGCACGCTTGGCGGCGTCCTGGCCGACGATAAACTTGTCGAGTTCGTGGACGATTTCCTGGGGGGTCATCTGGGTCATGTCTGGTAGACGTATTCGACGGGGCAAAGTGCGATCCAGTTTATCACCAGCCCCTCACCCTGGATCGATGGCTGTCGGTGCGATCGGGGCCTGTTGCCACCCCTGTCAGATCGTCGCGACAAAGCGGACCAGACCCCAGACCCCGAAGCCTGTCACCACCGTCCCGGCCAGAAGCTTGAGCCTGCGGTCGGCAGCCAGGGTCCGCAGGCGCTGGGCGGCCCAGCCCATGGCCAGCAGGTTGGGCAGTGTCCCCAGGCCGAAGGCCAGCATCAGCAAGGCACCCTGAACCATGCCGCCGCTGGCCAGGGCCGAAATCAGCACGCTGTACACCAGCCCGCAGGGCAGCCAGCCCCACAGGCCGCCGGCCAGAAGGGCCTGGCCGGGGGTTCTCACCGGCAGCAGCCGTCCCAGCCACGGCTGCAGGCGCTCCCAGAGCCGGCCGCCGGCGCGCTCCAGCACCAGGACGGCACGGCTCAGACCGGCCAGGTAGAGCCCCAGGAAGATGAGGATGAACTGGGCCAGGACGTAAAGGCCCCGCTGCAGGGGCAACAGGTGATGGGACAGGAAGGCCGCCGATCCCGCGAGGCCGGCCACGCCGCCCGCGATGGTGTATGACGTCACCCGGCCGATGTTGTAGGCCACGTGCAGGTTGAAGGGCTGGCGCCGTCCCCCCTGGAAAGACATGGCGGTGACGATGCCGCCGCACATGCCCACGCAGTGTGCGCCGCCCATGAACCCCACCAGGAACGCGGCGAGCAGGGAAAGCTCCGGCATGTCAGCGGTGGGCGCTCAGGGCACGGCGGACGGCCATGGACCGCCCGGACGGTGGAGGAGGCAGGAAACGGCGTTCAGGGACTTGAGTCAACTTCCTGGATCGCGACGAATTGGCCGCAATAGGCGGCGTAGGTGGAAGCCATGGCCACCGGCAGAAAGACCAGCAGGCCCAGCCCGAAGGGGATGACCAGGGTCGCCGCGCCCAGCAGGCTGAGCAGCAGCCCGTACGACAACATGGGGCGCCAATTCACCAGGCAGGACCAGAGGCTCCAGAACAGGGCCTTCCCGGGCGCGAAACCGTCGAACAGGACCAGGGCCGGTGCGAACCAGATCGCCAGCAGTATCGGAAAGAACAACACCGTGCCCAGCGTGATGGCCGGCGTCGCCTGGTCCAGCAGCCTGGCCAGGTCATGGGTCGACACGGCTTCGGGCTGCACCACCGCGGACATGAGCTGCGCCACCGCATCCCCCCCCACCAGGCGCATGATCAGGCCGATCAGCTGGCTGCCCAGCATGTATGCAATCCCCAGGGTCAACAACCCGTTGCGGGCATCCTGGAGTCCGGCACCGATATGCAGGATGCCGGCCGGCTCCCCACTCTCCGTTGAGCGTGATGCGGCCATGAAGGCGGCCATGACCAGGGGGGTGACCAGATCGAGGAAGATCGGGCCCGCGATGGGTATCAGGCTGAGCCCGAAGGAGGCGAGAAAAAACGCGGCGCTCATGCCCATCCACGGGATGGCGCTGCCATAGAACAGCCGGAAGCCGGTCCTCAGCCATTCGACGCTGGCGGCCATGGGGGGACGGGTGACGGTGAGCGTGTTCATGAGCCGATGGACGGCCGCATCCCCGACGCCGTGACGACGTGATAACAAAACGCCGCCTTCCGGCGGCGACACGGAAAGGGTCCAGATCGCAACCGGGCGTTCACCACTGGAAGATCACCCACATGGGAACCTGGAAGTTGGGGGAAAGGTCGTCGTAGCGTACCAACTCTCCGTCTCCGCGCTGGTCGACGAGATAGTAGGGATGGCCGTGAGACGGGGTGACCTTGATCATGAACAGGCGTCCGTGAATGCGGAACTCCTCGATCCTGTTCTGTCCCTTGTGGGTAATGGTGACCTGGGGTTCCATACCCGTCGTATCCGGCATCCCGGGAGGCGGCGGAATCTCCGGCAGGGGCTCCAGCTTGGGCGGCCGCTCGGCCCACGCATGCATGGCGAGCATCAACATGCCCAGCAGCAGATATTTGCGCATTTTTCGTACCTCCTGGTTCCTATTTCGAATTGTAGCAATCAGAGGTTGAGCAGGATTTCCCGTTCCTGGGGCGAGGGCTCGAAGCCGCGGGTCTCGTAATGGCTGAAGATGGCGTCCACCACCTGGTCCGGGTCGTCGATGAGATGGATCAGGTCCACGTCCGCCGGATCGATCATCCCCTGGGCCACCAGGGTGTTCCGGAACCAGTCCATCAGCCCCGACCAGAACGCCGTATGCACCAGGATGATGGGGATCCGGCGCGTCTTGCCGGTCTGCACCAGGGTCAGGGCCTCCATGAGCTCGTCCATGGTCCCGAAGCCCCCGGGCATGACCACGTAGGCGCTGGCGAACTTGACGAACATGACCTTGCGGGCGAAGAAATGGCGGAAGGTCTGGCTGATGTTCTGGAACGGATTGGCATGCTGCTCGTGGGGCAGCTGGATGTTCAGGCCCACGCTGGGCGACTTGCCGAAATAGGCCCCCTTGTTGGCCGCCTCCATCACCCCCGGCCCGCCGCCCGAGATCACCGAGAAACCGGCGTCCGAGAGCTTGCGTGCGATCACTTCCGTCAGCATGTAGAAGGGGTGGTTGCTGGCCGTGCGGGCGCTGCCGAAGATGGAGACGGCGGGACGGATGGGTCCCAGGCGTTCGGTGGCCTCCACGAATTCGGCCATAATCTCGAACACCCGCCAGGACTCCCGGGCCGAGGACTTGGCTTCCTGACTGCCGCCGGGATCGACGAGGGGGGGGATCTTCTCAAATATTTGGGGCATACGATTGACTGAAACGCTCCTGCTGGTGGACGGATCCAGCTACCTGTACCGCGCCTTCCACGCCCTGCCCGACCTGCGCAACCGGGAGGGCTTTCCCACCGGCGCGCTCTACGGCGTCATCAACATGCTGCGGCGGCTCAGGCGGGAGGTCCCCGCGACCTATGCCGCCTGCATCTTCGACGCCAAGGGCAAGACCTTTCGCGACGCATTGTACCCGGACTACAAGGCCCATCGCCCCCCCATGCCGGAAGACCTGGCCCAGCAGATCGAACCCCTGCATCTGGCCATCCGGGCCCTGGGCTGGCCCCTGCTGGTGGAAGTGGGGGTGGAGGCGGACGACGTGATCGGCACCCTGGCCCGCCGGGCCGAGGCGGCCGGGCTGGCCACGGTCATCTCCAGCGGCGACAAGGACCTGGCCCAACTGGTCACGCCCGGCATCACGGTCATGGACACCATGGCCAACAAGACCTACGACGGGGCGGGGGTGGCGGAGAAGTTCGGCGTGCCGCCCGAGCGCATCGTGGACTGGCTGTCCCTGGTGGGGGACGCGGTGGACAACGTCCCCGGCGTGGAAAAGGTGGGGCCCAAGACGGCCACCCGCTGGCTGGCCGACTACGGCAGCCTGGATGCGCTCATGGCCCGGGCCGGCGAAATCAAGGGGGTGGCGGGGGAAAACCTGCGCAAGGCGCTGGACTGGCTGCCCAGGGCCAGGGAACTGCTCACCGTGAAGACCGACGTGGCCCTGCACGAAGGCCCCATGGACCTGGCCTGGCAGTCGGAAGACAGGCAGGCCCTGGCGGACCTGTTCACCCGCTACGGTTTCCGGACCTGGCTCGGGGAACTGGGCGGCCCGTCTTCCAAGTCTACCGGGCCGAGCGCCGCCCCTGAAGCAAACAGTGGCGTCCAGCGCCATTACGAGAGCCTGTTGGACGAGGCCGCCCTGGCGCGCTGGATGGACGCGATCCGGGCCGCCGAACTGGTGTGCATCGACACCGAGACCACCTCCCTGGACCCCATGCAGGCGAAGCTGGTGGGGATGTCCTTTTCCCTGGCCACGGGCGAGGCGGCCTACCTGCCCCTGGCCCACCACTACGCCGGCGCCCCGGACCAACTCGCCATGGATATGGTTTTGGCCCGCCTCAGGCCCTGGCTGGAGGACTCCGCCCGGGCCAAGGTCGGCCAGAACCTCAAGTACGACTGGCACGTCTTCATGAACCACGGCGTGGACCTCCGGGGCATCGCCCACGACACCCTGCTGCAGAGCTACGTCCTGGAGGCCCACCAGCGCCACGACATGGACGACCTGGCCAACCGGCACCTGAACGAGAAGACCATCCGCTACGAGGAGGTCTGCGGCAAGGGGGCCGCCCAGATCGGCTTCGACCAGGTGGAGATCGGACGCGCCACGGAATACGCCGCCGAGGACGCCGACATCACCCTGCGCCTGCACCAGGCCCTGTACCCCCAGGTGGCGGCCGAGCCCGGCCTGGCCCACATCTACCAAGCGGTCGAGATGCCCCTGCTGCCCGTCCTGGCCCGCATGGAGCGCACCGGGGTGAAGCTGGACACGGAGCTCCTCAGAAGGCACTCGGACTTCCTGGCCCGGGAGATGATGGCGGTCGAGGCCAAGGCCCACCAGGCGGCCGGCCAGCCGTTCAACCTCAACTCCCCCAAGCAGCTCATCGAGATCTTCTTCAACCAGCTCAAGCTGCCCGTGCTCAAGAAGACGCCCAAGGGCGCCCCCTCCACCGACGAAGAGGTGCTGGAGAAGCTAGCCCTGGACTTCCCCCTGCCCCGCCTGATCCTGGACTACCGGGGGCTGTCCAAGCTCAAGTCCACCTACACCGACAAGCTGCCTGCCATGGTGGACCCGGCCACGGGGCGGGTCCACACCACCTATTCCCAGGCCGTGGCGGTGACCGGGCGGCTGTCCAGCAACGACCCCAACCTCCAGAACATCCCGGTGCGCACCCCCGAAGGCCGCAAGATCCGTGAGGCCTTCATCGCCGAGCCGGGCTTCGTGATCGTCTCCGCCGACTATTCCCAGATCGAGCTGCGCATCATGGCCCACCTCTCCGGCGACGAACGCCTGCTCAGCGCCTTCGCCGAGGACGCCGACATCCACCGGGCCACCGCCGCCGAAGTGCTGGGCCTGGAGCCCGCCCAAGTGGCGCCGGAGCAGCGGCGCATGGCCAAGGCGGTGAACTTCGGCCTGATCTATGGCATGTCCGCCTTCGGCCTGGCGGCCCAGCTCAACATCGAGCG
>JBJKSP010000157.1:0-14049 GCA_046703865.1 Thiobacillaceae bacterium | reverse complement strand
TCATCGGCCGGCTGCTGCACGAGTTCGCGGTGACCATCTCCTGCGCGATCCTGGTGTCCGGCTTCGTGTCCCTGACCCTGACCCCCATGCTGGCCAGCCGTTACCTCAAACCAGAGGTCGAGCGCAGGCACAACCGGCTCTATTGGCTGTTCGAACGGATCTTCGAGGGCATGCTCAACGCCTATCGCGTCAGCCTGGGCTGGGCCATGGCCCACCCTCGTTTGATCCTGGGCGTCTTTCTGGCCACCCTGCTGGCCAGCGCCCTGTTGTTCGTCTCCATCCCGAAGGGCTTCCTGCCCAGCGGCGACAGCGGACGCATCATCGCCTTCACGGAGGGCGCCCAGGATGCCTCTTTCGCCTCCACCGTGGCGCGCCAGCAAAAGGTGGCGGCCATGGTGGCCAAGGACCCCAATATCGAGACCTTCATGTCCGTGGTGGGAGCCGGCGGCTCCCGGCTCTCGCCCAACAGCGGCATCATGCTCTTCACCCTCAAGCCCCTGGACCAGCGCAAGCTCTCGGCCGACCAGATCATCCAGGAACTGCGGCCCAAGCTGAACTCCGTGCCCGGCCTGCGGGTTTCGCTGCAGAACCCGCCGCCGATCCGGATCGGCGGCCATATCACCGCCGCCCAATACCAATACACCCTGCAGGACACCGACCTGGCCGAGCTCTACCACTGGAACGACGTCCTGTTGGCACGGATCCGGGCGCTGCCGGGGTTCGTGGACGTGAACACCGATCTCAACAACAACAGCCCGGTGATCTCCCTGGACGTGGACCGGGACAAGCTGTCCACCCTGGGGTTGAGCTTCGGCCAGGTGGAGGACGCGCTGCAGTCCGCCTACAGTACCCGGCAGATCTCCACCATTTACGGCGCCACCGACCAGTACCAGGTCATCCTGGAACTCAAGCCCCGCTTCCAGGCCGACCCCGCCACCCTGTCCCGCCTGTACGTACGCAGCACGAACGGCAGCCTGGTGCCCCTGGACACCGTGGCCCACGTCACCCGCGGCTCCCAGGCCTTCACCATCAACCACCAGGGGCAACTGCCCTCGGTGACCATCTCATTCAACCTGCTGCCCGATGTGTCCCTGGGCCAGGCGGTGGAACGCCTCAAGGCGATGGAGCAGGGGCTGCGCCTGCCCGCGTCCCTGAATACGAGCCTGCAAGGCACCGCCCAGGCCTTCCAGCAATCCCAGAAGGGGCTGGGGCTGCTGCTCCTGGTGGCGGTGGTGGTGGTCTACATCGTCCTGGGCATCCTGTACGAAAGCTTCATCCACCCGCTGACCATCCTCTCCGGCCTGCCCGCCGCCGGCCTGGGGGCCCTGCTCACCCTGATGCTGTTCAAGACAGACCTCTCCCTCTACGCCTTCGTGGGCGTGATCATGCTCATCGGCATCGTCAAGAAGAACGCCATCATGATGATCGACTTCGCCCTGTCCCGGCAGCGCCAGGAGGGCATGGACCCCCGGGAGGCCATATATCAAGCCTGCCTGATCCGCTTCCGTCCCATCATGATGACCACCATGGCCGCCCTCATGGGCACCCTGCCCATCGCCATCGGCTTCGGGGCCGGCGGCGAGGTCCGCCGTCCCCTGGGGCTGGCCGTGGTGGGCGGGCTGGTGGTCTCCCAGCTGCTCACCCTCTATCTCACCCCGGTGATCTACCTCTATCTGGAGCGCCTTGCAGGCAAGGGCAGCCGCGGCGCCATCAAGGAGGCGGTGGCCTGAGGGCCGCCAGACCGACCGGTCCCGGGGCCGGTCGGATGGTGTCTACCAGGGTGTGAGGACGGATGCCTCCCACGATCCTCGACCGGGGAAGACGGGTTAGGGCATGCTGGCGATGTATTCGGCGACGGCGTTGATCTCCGCCTGGGTCATGCGCTGCGCCTCGTGGAGCATGGGCCTCTTGCCGAACCTGCGCTTGCCCTCCCTGTACTGCTTGAACTGATCCAGGATGTACGCCACGTTTTGTCCGGCCAGGCGTGGGAATTGCGCAGAGCCGTGGCCGTTCTCCCCATGGCAGCCGTCACAGGAGGTCACGCCGGCATCCGGATTGCCGTTGAAGTAGAGCTGTTTCCCCGCGGCGAGGAGTTCCGGATGACTGACCGCGGCCGGCGTGGGTTTCTGCTGGGCGTAATAGAGGGCCAGATTGACCAGGTCCTGATCGGACAGGTGCTTCATCAGGTGTGACATCATCGCGTTGTCCCGGTGACGCCGCTTGTATTCACCCATCTCGTGCAGCAGATATTCGGGCGTCTGCCCTGCGAGTTTGGGAAAACCGGGGACCGCGCTATCGCCGTGCTTGCCGTGACAACTGGCGCATAGCTGGTCGGCGATAGGCGCGGCCTTGCCCGGGTCCCCCTGCAATGGCCCGGCGACCGCGCCCGCCGATACGAGGGATAGGGTCAGGGCCGTCATGGCTCCCACAGCGTTCAGTTTCATCATCTCGTCCCGTTTAATCGATTGGATGAGGGCATGGTATCCATTGCGCTTTCCTGCATGTGCAAGTCCGTGGTCGGCAATTGCGTTCAATCAAATTACCTCCCTGCCCATGCCGAGACGTCAGACGCGTCCTGAAACGCGAACGGCACCAACCGGAACTGCGGACATAATAAGCGATTCAGATTCCGTACTTCTTGATCTTGTACCAAAGGGACCGCTCGCTGATCTCCAGCATCCTGGCGGCCCTCGACTTGTTGTCCTGAGTGCGGTTCAGCGACTCCTCGATCAGGCGCCTTTCCAGGGCCTCCACCAGGGGCTGCATGGCCAGGTTGTCAGGAAGGCCCTGGTCCGGGGCCGGCGCAACGGCGGCGGCCACCTGCCCGGAGGCGGAGACTTCCCTGGGCAACTGGTCCGGGGTGACGATATCGCCCCGCGCCAGGACCGCGGCGCGTTCCATCATGTTCTCCAGTTCCCGGATGTTGCCGGGCCAGGGATAGCCGATCAACTCTTCCAGGGTCTCCGTGGCCAGGCGGGGCGGATTCCTGCCCAGCTCGCGGCTGTACTTCTCCAGGAAATGGGCGGCCAGCAGGGGAATGTCGTCCGGACGTTCCCGCAGCGGTGGCACTTCCACCTTGACCACGTTGAGCCGGTAGTACAGGTCCTGGCGCAACCGGCCTTCGTCGACAGCCTGCTGGGGGTCCCGGTTGGTGGCGGCAACAACCCTTAGGTCTACTTCCACGGGTTTATGGGTCCCCAGGCGCTCCACGGTGCTTTCCTGGAGCACCCGGAGCAGCTTGGACTGCAAGGCCAGGGGCATTTCCGTGACCTCGTCCAGGAACAGCGTCCCCCCGCTGGCCACCTCGAAACGGCCCATGCGGTCCTTGTCGGCGCCGGTGAACGCCCCCTTCCGATAGCCGAACAGCTCACTTTCCAGAAGGTCTGCGGGAATGGCGGCGCAGTTGATCGGGACGAACAGGCCGGGGCGTCCGGACTGGTGATGTATGGCCCGGGCCACCAATTCCTTGCCGGTGCCCGTCTCCCCCGCCACGAGGATGCTGGAACGGGCCGGGGCCACCTGTCGGATGAGCCGGTACAGCTCCAGCATGCCCTTGCTCTGGCCGATGAATTCCCCCCAGCCGCGGTCCACCTCGTCGCGCAGGAAGCGGTTCTCGCGCTGCACCTGCTCCATGGCCAGGGCCCGGGAGACGGCCAGTTCCACGGTGGACATCTCGAAGGGCCGGATGATGTAGTCCACCGCCCCGAGCTTCATGGCCTCCACGGCGCTTTCCACCGTCCCATGGGCCGTGAGGACCACCACCGGCACCTCCTCGCCCCGGCCGCGCAGGGCCCGCAGCAGGCCCAGGCCGTCCAGGCGCGGCATGCGCAGATCGGTGAGGACGAGATCGAAGGACCCTTCTCCGAAACGCGCCAGGGCCTCCTCCCCGTCTCCCGCCTGGACGACCTGGTGGCCCATGCCCACGAGGGCCAGTTCCAGCAGGCGGCGCATCTTCTCTTCGTCATCCACCACCAGGATACGGCTGCTCAATCCCGTTCTCCTTAATCCAATTTCTAGAAAGTCAGAATATCTATTTGATTAATTGAATATATATCATGACCGGCGGGCATGCCCTGGAGGTCGAGTGGCCGTCCATGATAAGGCAGCAATGCTCCATGCCTATGCTCCCCGAGGGGTCCCGGCCACGGCCAGGCGCACGTTGAAGCAGGCCCCGCCCTGTCGGCCTTCCGTAACCTCAATCCCGCCCCCGTGGCTTTGCACGATCTGCTGCACGATGGTGAGACCCAGGCCGATGCCGCCTTCCCTCCGGGTGAAAAAGGGGTCGAATATCCGCTCCCTGTCCTCCGGGGCGATGCCGGGCCCGTCGTCCTCCACCCTCACCTGGAGCGCCTCGCCGTCGCTTTCGCTGGAGACCGAGATGCGGCCGCCTTCCGGCACATGCTGGATGGCGTTGATGAGCAGGTTGAGAAAGACCTGGATCATTTGCTCACGATCGCAGCTCAGGACGGACTGAGCCGCATCCAGGTGGGCCTCGATCCCGATGCCCTTTTTCTCCGCCTTGGACGTCACCAGCGTCAGCACGTGGCCCAGGATGTCGTGCAGGTCCTGGGGCTGGAACTGGGGTGCCCGGGGCGAGGCGCACTCCAGCAGCGTGGTGACCAGGCGGTTCAGGCGATCGGTCTCGCTCACGATGAAGGCGGTCAGCTCCCGGTCCTGGGCCGGGAGGTTGGGCCGACGCTGGAGCATCTGGGCCGAGGATTTGAGGATGCCCAGGGGGGTGCGCACCTCATGGGCCATGATGGCCGCCATTTCCCCCACCACGGCCAGTTTGCCGGCCCGGATCAGATGTTCCCTGGAGCGCTCCAGGGCCTCGATCATTTCCCCGAAGGCCCGGCAGAGCTCGCCCACCTCGGTGATGGCGGTCTCCACCCGGGGGGCAACCGGCTGGCGGGTGTGCCACAGGCGCCGGGAAAAGTCCGTGAGCTGGTCGATGGGGCTGGCGAGCCGGCTGGACAGGCGCAGCGAAAGCCATCCCGCCAACAGCAGGGTGACCAGCAGCACGCCCAGGATGGACCAGGCCAGTTGCCGGACCGGGGCGAAGGCGACACTGGTGGGCTCCACCATGAGCAGGTGCCAACCGAAGCCGGAAAAGTGCTGATAGCCTGCGGACTTCACCGCCCCGACCAGGAGACGCTCCGCGCCCAGCACGTCCCCCGGCCTCGTCTCGGTGCCGGACCCGGCGGCATCGCGGTACCAGGAGGAGAGGTCGGGCGGGCTGCGCCGCGCGGAAGGGGCCAGCGGGCCCACCGCGGCGATGACCCGGCCATCGGCGCCCAGCAACAGGGCCGTGCGCTCGCTGCCCGCCACCGCATCGGCGAGAAATCGCCGCACCTCGTTCCAGTTCAGGACCGCGTAGAGATAACCCAGGTCGCCGCCGGAAAATACGTCCGGAATGGTGATGCGCATCGTGAGCTGCTCCAGGGGATGGCCTGCCGCGAGCTGATAGCGCTCAAGGACCACGGGCGAAGTCCCGCTGCGGGACTCGCTCAGCAAGACCGCACCGGGGGGACGCCACTGGCCGATCAGCGAGGCGTCGCTGGCGGCGATGATGCGGCCCCGGAGATCCGTGCAGTACAGCGCCGAGTAGACATCCCCGTGACCGGCCCGGAGATCGTCCAGCATATGGGCCAGGCGCTTGTCCACGTCGCCGACCTTTATGTCCTGCATCAGTTCCAGCCGGTGCCATTCCCGCAAGTCCTCCAGGCGTTCGAAAAAGAAGGCATCGATGCGGTCCAGCAGCGCAGCCGAGCTGTTCTTCAGATTGCGGGCGATCTCGGTCTGCAGGGAGAGCCGGAACTGGTAGAAGGACATCGCGCCGCTGAGCAGGACGGCCAGGATCACCAAGGCGAGGAAGCCACGCAGGATCGCGCTGCGGATCGTCACGGACGGGCGCTCCGAAACGCCCGGACCCACCGGCATTCGGCCTTCGGCGGCCGGAGCGCTCCCATCCTCTGCGCGGCACTACGGTACACTGCGCCTCCTTGCCTGCCGGCGACATGGCCCGCCCCACCCACCGGCCGCATCATGCTGACTCTGGAGATCCCAAGCGTGTCATTCACCTCTGTCCTCATTCAACGGTCCCGGCCGGTTGGCGGCATCCCTGTCGCCGCGCCCCGGTGCCATAGCTGGCTGTCTGCCTGTCTGGCGGTCATGAGCCTGCTTATCGCCGGGCCTGGCACCGCGCTGGCCGGCCCGAGCTACCGGCTTGGACAGGGCTACCCTCTTCCCTCCCTGGGTCTTACCGCAGGCGGTTACGCCAGCATCCGTCTGTCCAAGCTGGAGGGTGAGCAGACCAATCTGGACATTCCGGATCTGAGCCTGTTCCTGTACGGCGACATGACGCCCAGCTGGCATTTCTTTACCGAGCTGGAGCTCAGCCACGCACTCAGGATCACCGACAGGGGCGTCTCCACGTCCGACTCGGATTTCGATTTCGAGCGTCTGTACGTGGATCATAACCTGAGCCCGTGGGCGAGCCTGCGGCTCGGCAAGTTCCTCACGCCCATCGGACGCTGGAACCTGATCCATGCCGACCCCCTGGTCTGGACCGTGTCACGGCCCCTCACCTCCTCCGCCGCGTTCGCTCGCCACGCCACCGGGCTGCAGCTGTACGGCACCCACCCTCTGGGCCAATCCTCGCTGGACTATCGGCTGTACTTGGACGACTCGGCGGACCTGGACCCCAACGAAGGCCGTGAGAATATCTTCGAGCAACAGGACGTCAAGCCCAACCCCCCCAGCTCTTTCAGACATGGCATGGGTTTGCGCGTGCTCTACCGTTCCGGCGACGACGCCCTGCGCATCGGCTTTTCGGCCGCCAGCTATACCCTGATCGACCAACCCGGCACCAAACGGCTGGTGGGGGCGGATCTGTTCTACACCTGGTCCAACTGGGAACTGAGCGGAGAGAGCGTCTACCGACGTGACGAGGGAAACGGCGATCCGAGGGAATGGGGCAGCTTCCTGCAACTGGTCGCGCCCCTTACGGGCAGGCTCTATGCCGTTCTCACCCATGAGCGCTACAAACCGGCCGACTTTCCCCAGGCACTGGACACCAACAGCGTCGGCCTGACCTACCGGCCCTCCCCGCCCGTGGCCGTCAAACTGGAATACCGGGATGCCCGGGGTGAGGAAGCCCTGGCCCCGGTCGGCTGGCTCTTTTCCGTCTCCACCCTGCTGTGAGAGGCGAACGGGTGCCGATCCTGCGGCCCGCGCGCCGGGCCTTTGTGCACCTCCTGGTGCTGTGCCTGGGACTGCTGCCCTGTTGGAGCCGGGCGGCCGGCAAAGCGGACATCGCCGTCATCGTCGGCCCATCCGCCCCGGTCCTCACCTTCGATCACCTGACCCTGCGCGACGTCTTCCTCAAGCGTGTCGTGGTGGACGACAAGGGCTCGGCCCTGGTGCCCCTCAACCTGCCCCCCACCGATCCACTGAGGATCGCCTTCACCGTGGCCCTATTGGGGGAAAGGCCGGCATTCATGCAGCGCTATTGGAACGAACGCTACTTCCACGGCGTCACCCCGCCCTACGTTGTCCACTCCGAAGAGGCCATGGTGCGCTTCGTGGCAGAGACGCCCGGCGCCGTCGGCTACGTGGCTTCCTGCAAGGCCGACGGACGGGTCAAGGTGGTGGCGAGGCTTCCGGTGCCCTCGGAATTCGCCGACCAAGTGCAGGCAATCTGCGCCGAGTAAAGGCCCACGCCCGCAAGCCCTGTCTACATTTTTTGCGCACTGCAGTACTTGCAGGAGGCGCGGATCGCCGGAAAATCCAATATTTCATTATTTAACATAGGGTTAAATCCCTGGCACGGTAATCGCTATATCCGATGGGACCCTCATCGGAAAGAGCGAGCATGATCCCCACCACCTCCCCGTTTCTCGAAGCCGGCATCGACCCCCTGCTGCCGGAGCTGCAGGAGCCGGTCCAGATCTACAGCGCTACCCCGCTCCACGCCCACCGTACCCAGATGCAGGCCTTCGTCCAGGCGATCTTCCACCGCACCCACGGTGCGGAGGTGACTGTCTTTCACCCGAATCTGCTGGGTTTCAATACCGACGGCGGGTTGCGGGCGGTCCTGGGCTACCGCAAAGGGGGCATGGACCGGCTGTTCTCCGAGCAATACCTGGACGAACCGGCCCATGTGCAGGCCGCCCGCCTGCTGGGCCAGGCCGTGCAGCGGGACAGGATGGTGGAGGTGGGCAATTTCGCCCTGTCCGACCCCGGACATGCCCGCTGGGTGATCGCGGCCACCACCGTCTACCTGGCCGCGGCCGGCTATCGCTGGGTCCTGTTCACGGCCACCCGGCCCCTGGCCAATGCCTTCCGAAGGTTGGGCCTACGTCCCCTGCCCCTCGCCCAGGCCGACCCGGCCCGTCTTCCGGACGGCGGTGCGGCCTGGGGCGGCTATTACGAGGCCGGCCCCAGGGTCTACCTGGGCGACATCCTGGCAGGTCTGGACAAGCTCCAGGCCGGCAGCTGGTCCCGCCGTCCCCGGCTCCAGGCCCTCCTGAGGCTCGCCTACGAACTGGGCGAGGAGTCGGCCAGCCGGAACCTGCCGGTCCTCAACGCGAAGTTCTCCTCATGAGCACGCTGCTGGCGCGCATCCGGGAGCATGCCCGCCTCCATCCCCAGGCCATCGCCCTGAGGGACGGGCGGCGCCAGCTCAACTATCTGGAACTCCACCAGGAGGTCGAGCGACTGGCGGAGTTCCTGGTGGATCGCCGGGTGGGCCTGCTGCTGGAAAACGGCGTGCCGTGGGCCTGCGCCGATCTGGCCCTGCGCAGGAGCGAGGCGGTGTGCGTCCCCATGCCCGGCTTCTTCACCGGTGAACAGCTCGCGCACCTGGTGCGGGATGCAAGTCTGGATCTGGTGGTCACCGATCAGCCGGAACGCGTGCTGGATTTCCTCGAAGGGGCGCAGGTGGCCACCCTCGACATCGCGGGCCGATCCGTCTGGCTCTTCCGTCGCCACCGGACCGGCATGGGCGGTACCGGGCTGCCCGCGGGCACCGCCAAGATCACCTATACCTCCGGCACCACGGGCACGCCCAAGGGGGTCTGCCTGTCGGGCAAGGCCATCGAGTCGGTGGCCGAGACCCTGGCCCGGACCGTGGGGGCCACACCCCCGGACCGGGCATTGTCGCTGCTGCCCCTGTCCACCCTCCTGGAAAACATCGGCGGGCTCTACGCCCCGCTATGGGCAGGGGCGACGGCCCAGCTTCCCACACTGGCCGAATGCGGCATGGCCGGCTCCTCCGGCCTGCAGCCCGGCAAGCTGTTCGATACCCTCAGACGCTACGACCCCACAACGGTGATCCTGGTGCCCCAGCTGCTCAAGGTCCTGACCGAGGGCGTCGCGGCCGGCTACCCGGCCCCGTCTTCCCTGCGTTTTGCAGCGGTGGGCGGCGCGCCGGCGGCGCCCGCGCTGCTGGGCCGGGCCCGGGCCCTGGGACTGCCCGTGTATCAGGGCTACGGCCTGTCCGAGGCCGGCTCGGTGGTGTGCCTGAATCTCCCCCACGCCGAACAGGCCGGCAGCGTGGGCAAACCCCTGCCCCACGTGGGTGTTTCGGTGAACGGCAACGGCGAAGTGGTGGTCAGCGGGCGCCTGTTCCTGGGCTACCTGGGCGGCGAACCGCTGGTCGACGACGCCTGGCCCACGGGGGACCTGGGCTATCTGGACCAAAACGGCTACCTGCACCTGACCGGTCGGCGCAAGACCGCCTACGCCACCGCCTACGGGCGCAACGTGTCGCCGGAATGGGTGGAGGGCGAGCTCATGGGCCACACCCTCATCGCCCAGGCCGCCGTGTTCGGCGAGGCCCGCCCCTTCAACGTGGCCGTCCTGGTGCCACGCGGTTCCGTGAGCCCGGAGCAGATGTCCGCGGCGGTGGGCGCGGTCAACACCCGGCTGCCCGACTATGCCCGCATCGGGGCCTGCATCGTCGCCGACGAACCCTTCACGCCCCTCAACGGCATGGCCAAGGCCGGCGGCGCCCTGGACCGGAAGGCCATCGCCCAGCGCTACCGAACCCATATCGAACCCCTGTACGCATCCGAGGAGAGTCATGCCGTTTTATGAACAACTCGCCGCCGTCACGTCGGACGCACGCGCCCGCCTGGTGGGCATCCCGCTCATCCAGCGGGCATTGTCCGGCGAGGTCTCCCGGGAGGAATACCTGGCCTTTCTCGCACAGGCCTATCACCACGTGAAGCACACCGTGCCCCTGCTCATGGCCTGCGGCGCCCGCCTGCCGGAACGCCTGGCCTGGCTCAGGGAGGCCGTGGCCCGATACATCGAGGAGGAGATAGGCCACGAGCACTGGATCCTGGACGACATCGCCGCCGCCGGCGGCGATCCCGAGAGGGTCCGCCATTCAACGCCACAGCCGGAGACCGAGCTGATGGTGGCCTATGCCTACGACACCATCCAGCGCCGCAACCCCGCGGGCTTCTTCGGCATGGTTTACGTACTGGAAGGCACCAGTGTGAGCCTGGCCCATCGGGCGGCCGGTGCCATCCAGGTCCGCCTGGGCCTGCCCGAAGGCGCCTTCCGCTACCTCCGGTCCCACGGCAGCGTGGACCAGGAGCACATCCGCTTCCTGGAACACCTGGTGAACCGGCTGGAAAACCCGGACGACCGGGAAATGGTGCTGCACAGCGCCGGCATGTTCTTCCGCCTGTACGGCGACATCTTCCGTTCCCTGATCCCCATTCATTAGGAGCCCCCCCATGAAATCCACCCTGCTTTCCGCCCTCGTCCTGGCCGGCATCTGCCTGACCGGGCCCGCCCTGGCCGCGTCTGCCCCGGCCTCTGATCCCGCCCTGGACCACGACATCCTCCAGATACAACACGAGTGGGCGCGCATCAACTACGAAGTGCCCGAGCAGCAGCGCCTCGATGCCTTCAAGCAGTTGGAGAAGACCGAGGACGCCCTGGCCAGACGCTATCCCGGCCGGCCCGAACCCCTGATCTGGGAGGGCATCACCTACAGCTCCCACGCCGGCGCCAAGGGCGGCCTGGGTGCCCTGGGCCTGGCCAAGGAGGCGCGCAATCTGCTGCAGGCCGCCGAAAAGATCGACCCCAGCGCCATGCACGGCTCCATCTACACCTCCTTGGGCACCCTGTATTACAAGTTGCCCGGCTGGCCCATCAGCTTCGGCGACGACGACAAGGCCGAGGCCCTGCTCAAGACCGCCCTGCAGATCAATCCCAACGGCATCGATCCCAATTATTTCTACGCCGATTTCCTGTTCGGCCACCACAAATACCGGGAAGCCATGCAATACCTGCGCAAGGCCCAGTCCGCGCCGCCCCGCCCCGCACGCCCCCTGGCCGACGCAGGACGCAAGCAGGAGATCCGCGCCCTGATGGCCAAGATCCGGGAAAAACTGGGCGATGCGGATAACGCCTGACCCCCGCTGCGAGATCGAACCATGAAGCTCAAATACAAGCGCATCGTCATCACCGGCGCCGGCGGCGGCATCGGCCATATCCTGACCGAGGAACTGGCCGCCAGGGAGGCCCGCCTGTGCCTGCTGGTCCGACGCCACGACCACGCCCAGGACCCCATGAATGTCCGCGAGGCCCCGGAGGCCGATATGCCCCTGGTCATCAGCTGCGACATCACCCGGGCAGACCGGCGCGAAGCGGCCCTGAACGCCGTGGAACGGGCCTGGGGCGGGGTTGACGTGCTGATCAACCTGGCCGGCGTGATGGACTTCAAACCCTTCCAAGAGGAAGACCCCGCCATGCTGCAGCGCATGATCCAGGTCAACCTGGAGGCCCCCATGCAACTGGCGCGGGCCGTGCTGCCCGGCATGATCGAGCGCGGACACGGCCGCATCGTCAACGTGGGTTCCATGTTCGGCAGCATCGGTTTCCCCTTCTTCGCCGCCTACTCCGCCACCAAGTTCGCCCTGCGGGGCTATTCCCAGGCCCTGAGGCGGGAACTGGCCGGCACCGGCGTGGGAGTCACCTATGTCTCGCCCCGGGCGGTCAACACGCCCTTCAATCCCCCCGTGGTCCACGAGATGGCGGCCCGGGGCATGATGCACATGGACGAACCCCAGCCCGTGGCCGAGGCCATCGTCAGGGCCATCGAAAAGGACCGCGCCGAGGCCTACCTGGGCTTCCCCGAAAGCCTCTTCGCCCGAATCAACGCCCTGCTCCCCGGCCTGGTGGACCGTGCCCTGGTCAAGCAGCTGCCCGGACTGGCCCAGTACGCCACAGGACGCAGGATGCACTGATTGCGACTCCTCCCACCCCGAAGCCTTAGAAAGGGGTGAGCTTGTTGGGCGGCTGTCCCCGGCCGCCCATTTTTTTCTTCTGCCCAGTTCCGGTACCCGTCGAATCTCTAATCCACTGCCGGAATCCGCCCATCGGCTTCCCTGCCCCGTCCGCACGGGGCAGAATTGTCTTTTTGCGATCGCCACACATCCTCGATGCTGCCTGGAGGGGCAAGGTGGATGCTCGCGACCCAAGGCTCGACATGTATCGCCCACTGATCTTCCTGTTCGTGCTCCTCGCCCACGCCGCGGCGGCCCAGGCCAGCGCCCAGCCTGAAGGCGCCACCGGCTATGCCGCCAGGCCGGTGGCTACCGGTCAGCACTACATGGCCGTGACGGCCAACCCCTACGCCACCGATGCGGCAGTGGAAATCCTCAAGGGCGGCGGTACGGCCCTGGACGCGGCCATTGCGGCCCAGATGGTGCTCAACGTGGTGGAGCCCCAGTCCTCGGGCATCGGCGGCGGCGGCTTCCTTCTGACCTACGACCCCGACACCAAGCGGCTGACGGCCTACGACGGGCGGGAAACGGCGCCGGCGGCGGCCCGGCCGGACCGTTTCCTGACCCCCTCCGGCGAACCCATGGCCTTCCACGAGGCCGTGGTGGGCGGACGTTCCGTGGGCGTGCCGGGGCTGCTGGCCATGCTCTTCAAGGCCCACTGGGCGCTGGGACGACTGCCGTGGTCCAAGCTGTTCGGTCCGGCGATCCGGCTGGCGGACGAGGGCTTCATCGTCTCCCCACGGCTGCACGCCCTGCTCCAGGCCGACCGCTACCTCCCCCGGGACCCGGCGGCCCGGAAACTCTACTACCTCGCCGACGGCAATGCCGTCGCAGTGGGCATCCGGTTGCGCAATCCCGAGTTGGCCGACACCCTCAGACAGATTGCCAAGTCGGGTCCGGAGGCCTTCTACCGGGGGCCCATCGCGGCGGACATCGTGGCGGCGGTGCGCGGCCAGGCCCACAATCCCGGCGACATGACCCTGGAGGACCTGGCCGGCTATCACGCCAAGGTGCGTGACGCGGTGTGCGGCGCCTACCGCGGCTACAAGGTCTGCGGCATGCCGCCGCCCAGCTCGGGCGGGGTCACCGTGCTGGAGATGCTGGGCATGCTCTCCCGCTACCCCAGCCCCGGCAGAAAACCCCTGGACCCCCTGGCGATGCACCGCTTCGACGAGGCGGGGCGCCTGGCCTACGCCGACCGGGCGCGTTACCTGGCGGACCCGGATTTCGTCGCGGTGCCGGTGAACCGGCTGCTGGACCCGGCCTACCTGGCCGGCCGGGCCGCCCTGATCAGCGACGACGACAGCCTGTACGAGGCCCGGCCGGGGAAGATCGACCTCAAGCCGAATCGCGCCTGCAGCCCTAGCCGGGAACGGCCTTCCACCACCCACATCTCCATCGTGGACAGTCAGGGGCACGCCGTGGCCATGACCACCTCCATCGAGGACGCCTTCGGCAGCCGGGTCATGGTGCGCGGCTTCCTGCTCAACAACGAGCTGACGGACTTCTCCTTCCGCCCCGAAGTGGACGGCCGGCCCGTGGCCAACCGGGTGGAAGCCGGCAAGCGGCCGCTGTCGTCCATGGCCCCCACCCTGGTGTTCGACCCCAAAGGTCAGCTCTATGCCGTGCTGGGGTCCCCCGGCGGTCCCCGCATCATCAACTACGTGGCCCAGGCGCTGACAGACCTGATCGACTGGCACCTCCCGCCCGGCCAGGTAGGCCGGGTCCAGCAGCCGGTTCACCG